>JAKAHF010000323.1 GCA_021815245.1 Actinomycetes bacterium | reverse complement strand
TGAGCACCCGCCCCGACATCATCCCCGTCGACATCGTGCATGAACTGGTGAAACTGCAGGACAGCGTCAAGCCGTTCGCGTCCTCGATCATCGAAGAAGTGATCGAGGAAGAACTGGGACTCAGCCTCGCTCGGGCCTTCGAGTCGTTCGATCCCGTGCCTCTCGCGTCGGCGTCCATTGGACAAGTACACGCGGCGACTCTTCCCGGGGGGGAGCGGGTGATCGTCAAGGTACAGCGTCCCGAAGCGCCGCGGATCATCCGCAGAGATGTCGACTTGATGTTCCAGTTCGCCGAGCTCCTCGACACGCGCATGGACCTCGGGTTTGCCGCCACGCCCGTCGTGCAGGAGTTCTCCCGGGCCATCAACCGGGAGCTCGACTACAACCTCGAGGCGCGCAACGCTATGCGTTTCGCGGTCAACTTCGCCGACGACGAGATGGTGGCGATACCTCGGGTCTACCGCCGCTACAGCGGGAAACACGTACTCACTCTCGAACGGCTCGACGGTGCGACACTCAATCACCTCGAGATCGCGGAGCTGGAGGTGAGCGAGAGAAAGCTGCTCGCCGAGTCGGTCGCGGGCTGCTGGTTCAAGCAGATCCTTCTCCACGGTTTCGTGCACGCCGACCCGCACCCAGCGAATATCGTCTACATGGGCAAGGGCCGTATCGGGCTTCTTGACTTCGGCATGGCAGGGGTTATCAGAGAGGATGATCTCGAAGAGGGCACACGGCTGTTCCTTCACGTCATGCACGCCGACATCATGGGAGTCAAGCGCTCTCTCAGGCGCTTGGGGGTGCAGTGGGCGCCATCGGCCGATGATGCGGTCACCGAGGCCGTCGAGGAGGCTTTCAGCCGGTACTTCGGCGCGTCACTCCGTAGCGTCGACATGCACGCACTACTGCACCAGGCGTTCGACATGGTGTATGCCCTGCGCTTGAGGTTGCCCTCGCGCTTCCTGATCCTCGACAAAGCCGTACTCACTCTCGAGGGTGTAGTCAGCCAGCTCTATCCCGACATGAACCTGTTCGAACTCGGCAAGCAGTTCACGGGCGACTTCAAGCGCAAGCTGTATGACCCGCGCCGCATCCCCATGCGCGCACAGCGGCATCTCGCCGAGTATGCGCAGGTTGTGAGCGAGTATCCGCTGCAGCTGCACGACCTTCTCGAGGAGCTCCGTGCGGGGGAGCTGGAGATCAAGTACCGGCACACCGGCCTCGAGAACGTCATACATCGCCTTGACGTCATCACCAATAGGCTGGTAGTGGCTCTTGTCACGATCGCGCTCGGTGTGACCGGCACGGCCGTTGGCATCCTCGTGGAAGGCGGCCTGCACGTGGCCGGCCTTTCGGTGTGGGGACTCCCAGGCTTCGCGGGGTCGTTCTTCTTCGGCATCTGGCTCGTCTGGGCGATCATCCGGTCCGGTCGCCTCTGACCTCCCGCCTGTTTGCCGCGGCCATCCGTGCCGAAGCGCACTTGTTGGATTATGCTAGAGACACCTGTCCGCTACGGCGGTCCGTGCCGAAGCTCACTTGTTGGATCATGTGAGAGACACGTGTCCGGCACGGCGGCTATAGTGTGTTCTGAAATGAATGGTTCGCATCGTAACGGACAGACCGCATGGGCGGTGCATCCCTATCCCTGGCGTGAGGCGCAGCGGCTTTCGGCTGAGCTTGATCTGCCGCCTGTGGCCGCGATGGTGTTGGCCGGGCGCGGCATCATCGACGTTGACGATGCCCGGATGTTCCTGGAATGCTCGTATCCCATTCCCGACCCCTTCCTGTTCGGAGGCATGCAGGGAGCCGTGGAGTGCCTGTCGGCGGCGATCGAACGGCGGGGTCGTATCGTGGTGCACGGGGACTATGACGCCGACGGCATCACGGCGACTGCGGTGATGCTCCTCGGATTGCGCGACTTCGGTCTCGAGGCCGAGTGGTACCTGCCCAATCGCTTCAACGAAGGCTACGGTCTTTCGCGAGGCGCGGTCGAGACCATCGCGGCCGCCGGCCCCGCCGTACTGGTCACCGTCGACTGCGGCGTGAACTACCCCGACGAGGTGGCGTTGGCGCGGAGTCTGGGCCTCGAGGTCGTCGTCGTAGACCACCACGAACCCGGCGAGGTGCTGCCCGACTGTCACTTGGTGCACAGCGTGGTGGGCGACTATCCACATGCCGATCTCTGCGGGGTGGGTCTGGCCCTCAAGCTCATGCACGGGCTCCACGTGGTGCGTCACGGGGCTGCCCGAGATCGGGTGCCACCCGCGCTCGAGAAGCTGCTCGACCTGGTCGCGATCGGCACAGTCGCCGATCTCGCGCCTTTGCGGGGGGAGAACCGCTACTACGTCAAAGAGGGCCTGAAGCTGGTCGGCATAGGCCAACGCGTCGGTATTCGGGCCCTCGCCACGGTCGCTGCCTGTACCGGCATGGTCGACTCAGGCACCGTGGCGTACCGTTTGGCTCCTCGGCTGAACGCGGCCGGCCGGTTGGCCGATCCCTCTCCGCCTCTGCGGCTTCTTCTCACCGACGATGAAGACGAAGCCCGGTCACTTGCGGCCAGCCTACACGAACTCAATGGCGCGAGGCAGGATGTCGAACGGCAGATCTTCGAGCAGGCAATAGCGGTCGTGGAGGGGTTGTCGGAGCTACCGCCGGCCCTTGTTCTTGCGGGTCCGGAGTGGCACGAAGGAGTGGTGGGCATCGTCGCCTCGCGGCTCGTGGAGCGCTTTCACCGGCCGACGATCCTCCTGGGAGTGCGCGACGGCATCGCCAAAGGGTCGGGTAGGAGCATCGCGGGCTACGACCTCATGGCCGGTCTGAATGCGGCGGCCGATCATCTGACGGTGTATGGGGGGCACAAACAGGCCGTGGGTCTGACGATGGCCTCCGAACGGTTCGCGGGTTTTCGACGCGATATGGAAGAGCATGCGGGGGCATGTATGCAGGCTGGGGACCTTGTTCCGACGTACATGGCCGACATCGTGCTGCGGGGCGAGGATGTGAACGCAGACACCGCGCTGGCCCTTGCGGGTTTGGGGCCGTTCGGCACCGGCAATCCGCGCCCGCGGGTATTGCTGGTCGATGCGGGCGTGCTCAATCCTGAAGTCACCAGAAACGGAACACACCTCCGTTGCACCGTCGAGGTCGACGGTGTGCGGGCTCGAGGCATCGGCTTCGGCCTGGGAGCGACCCTGCCCGAGATCAACATGCAGCCGAAGGGGCGCATCATCGGCGCCCAGTTCAGGGTCGACGAATGGCAGGGTAGCCTGCGTCCGGAGTTCATGGTCGAGGCCATCGGGCCGGCGTCCGACGGGGGGGAGAAGTCCGTCCCAACGCCCGCGGCGACGAAGAGCGCCCTGCCGCCGTCGCTGCCGACGAAGGTCGCTGTGGTGCCGCCCGTGGTACTACCACCCGCCCACGATCTACGTGACGCCCGGGGCCGCGTGAGCGGCATCGCGCAGGTGCTCGGTTCGGGCGAACCTTCGTGGCTGCTCAGCTGCTCCATGGCCGTGACGATGCCGGCTCTCGAAGCGCGGCTGCCGCTGCCCGCGATGTGTGGTGAAGTGGTGCGTCGCGGCCGTGACTCCGCCGGATTCGAGGCAGACGTCATCGAAGGTGCACGCACCGCGATCATCGAGTGGGACGCCGTTGCCGGCGCGGTCGACCGAGCGACGCCCGTCGACACCGGCCGGGCCGGCGGCGTGCCGGCACATGTGCTGGCTCTCGACCCCCCCTTCCGCCGGGAGCACGTCGATAGTCTACGGCGTCTGGTCGACGCGGGGGCGACGCTGCATCTGTGCTACGGCGACGAAGAGAGACAGGCGACTGCGCGCCTGCTTCGCTTTCTCGTTCATCCGAGGTTCGCGATGGTGTGCGTCTACCGGGCGATGCAGAAGGGTGACCCTTCGGGAGAGGATATCCTCGACCGGGCCGCGCAGATCGCCCTCAAGGAGGCGGGCGTGGCACTCACCGAGAACGAGCTGACACGGGCGCGCGGCATCCTGTCGGCACTGGGTGTGGAGCGCGGGGGCTCTTCAGAGGCTAAACTGGAAGCGCGCAGAATTCCCGCATATGCAGCCGCCGAGGCGGAGTATGAGGAGTGTGCACGGCTTTGTCTGACCCTGTGAAGAGCGCTCGCCCCGTCCGCCCG
>JAKAHF010000322.1 GCA_021815245.1 Actinomycetes bacterium | reverse complement strand
GTTCAGCCGGGGCGAGATGCCGCCCGCGCAGTAGTTGCAGCCCTCCCACGAGCTGAAGGGTACGGGCCGGTAGAAGCAGACCTCGTTCTTGCGCTCGAGAATGACCACGCGCACCGAGCGCCCAAGCTTCTTGGCCCTGCGCAGAAGCCTGATCGAGAAGAACGACCCGGCCGGACCCCCGCCCACCACGACCACCGTCGCCGGGTCGGCTAGCGGCAGGTTGCCCAAGTCGTCGTGTGTGCCCGCGGGTGCCATGACATGAGAGTAGCGCACGTGGCCCCCTCAACGATGGGCGAAACACCCCGCGCCGGCGCGGAACGACGAAAAGGCCCGGCAGCAGCCGGGCCTTTTCACTCGGGGGGAGAGACAAGCCGGCCCGTTGCGGTCGGGCCGGCAAGCCGTCTGAGACTAGCTGTTGAGGATGGCCTCCGCCTCGTCGCGATAGGCGTCCATGAGGTACGGAATGCCGGTGACCCTGGTGCATTCCTCGGTGAGGCTCATGATGTCTTCGCGGTTGATGGCGCCGATGTTGAAGGCGCGGGCGCCGGCCATGAGCTGCTGCAGGCCAACGCTGAGCTTCTGCGCGTAGGAGAAGAAGCCGACGGCGCCGAGCGGGATGTTTTTCATCTCGTCCTTGCCGACGATCTCGGCGACCTCTTCCCAGCAGACGAAGATCTCTTCGGGCGTGTTGCCGTACTGCGACACGGTGTTGGGCAGTCCGCCGTTGTTCATCCAGAGGCCGGCGTTCTTGCCGACCATGCCCGGGATCATGAGGGCGCGACCCATGCAGACGGCCTTGACGAACGGAGCGCCCAGGGCGAGGGCCTTGAAGATGTGGTCCTCGGCGCTGAAGCCGCCGCCGAAGGCGAGGTCGGGCACGCGCTTGCCACGGGCGGCCAACTTGGCGGCGAACTCGGCCGCGGCGGAGTGCAGGTAGATGCTCGGCATGCCCCACTCTTCCATCATGCGCCACGGGCTCATGCCGGTGCCGCCGGGGGCGCCGTCGATGGTCAGCAGGTCGATCTTGGCGTCGCTGCCCCACTTGAGGGCCATGGCCAGCTCACGGAGGCCGTAAGCGCCGGTCTTGAGAGTGATGCGCTTGTAGCCGAGGCCGCGCAGGCGCTCGCACTCGGCGAGGAAGCCTTCTTCATCGATGAAGCCGAGGCGGCTGTGGCGCTCGAACTGCTTGAGGGCGCCATCTTTGTATGCGTGTTGCACAACGGGGTTCGACGGGTCGGGGGTGACGATGTAGCCGCGCTTCTGCAGCTCGAGGGCCCGCTCGAGGGAGTCGACCTTGATCTCGCCGCCGATGCACTTGGCGCCCTGGCCCCACTTCAACTCGATGGTGTCGAGGCCGTGCTTCTTGGCGACGTACTCGGCCACGCCGAGGCGGGTGTCTTCGACGTTCATCTGCACGAGCAGTTCGCCGTAGCCGCGGTGGTAGCGCTTGTAGGTCTCGATGCGGCGGTCGAGGTCGGGAGCGAAGCTGATCTTGCCGTGCTTGTCGAGCTCGAGCCGCGGGTCGATGCCGGCGACGTTCTCGCCGCACACGCAGGTCACGCCGCTGATGGCCGCGCCGATGGAGAAGTGCTCCCAGTTCTTGCGGGCGATCTCAGTCGAGCCGAGAGCTCCCGTGAACATGGGAGCCAGCATCTTGACCTTCAGGTCCCAGCCGTACTCGGTCTCGGTATTGACGTCGGGGAAGGTGCAGGTGTCGGAGTTGGCCTCGACACCCTCGGGCAGACCTTCGCCGCCAAGGGCGTAGCCCTGGATGTTGAGGTGCGAGTAGTCGACCGGGTAGTCCTTGTCGCCGCCGGCGGTGATGGAGCCGAACGGCCCGGGATAGATCACTTCACGGCCGCGGAAGGTGGCCTGGAACACTTCGCAGTTGCCGCGGCAACCGTCGATGCACCGGGTGCAGAGGCCCGAGCTGGGGACGACGCTGCGCGAGCGGTTGGACGTCTGGGATACATCGTTAGCGTTGGGTCGCTGTAGGTTCACGCCATACTCCTTTTTGCTGGATCAGCCGTTAGTGTGTCGAAAGAAGGCCGCGCAACTGCCACTGCGCGCACTGGAAGCCTCTGCCCAGTTCGCACTGGATGCACGTGTCGGGGATGTTCTCGACCATCGTGCACTGCGATTCGCAGAGACCGCAGATGTGGCCTTCGGTCTGCGGGCCCGGGCACGGCGTGATGGTCATGGGGCAGATCTCGATGCAGTTGTGGCACCGCTTGCAGAGGTCGGGTCGCTTGTCGAAGGGCAGCGCGACACGCCTGTCGGCGCCTCGTCCCACGAAACCCAGTGAGTTCGACTGCCAGATCTCGCTGCAGACCCGAATGCACCGGCCGCAGAGCACGCAGTCGTTGTTGCGCATCGCGTAGCGCGATTTCGTGACGCCGACCCGGGCCGCCAGATCCTGGATGGCCCGCGAATTGGGGGCCTCAGCAAGCAGCAACTCGACGATGTTCTTGCGGGCGCGCACCGCCGCGGGGGAGTGGGCCTCGACGACGAGACCCTCCTTGGCCTCGAGGGTGCATGAAGCCGTCATCTTGCGCCGCTCACCCTCGACAACCTCGACGACGCACACGCGGCACGCCCCGACGGGGCTGACTCCGGGCACGTGGCACAAATTGGGGATGCAGATGCCGACCGAAAGAGCCGCGTCGAGCACGCTGGAACCCTCGGGCGTGCTGATCGTCGCCCCGTCTACCGTGATGTTCACCATTTTCTTCGCCATGAACGCCTCCCTCAGGACCGACTAATGGCTTCGGAGGGGCAGGTCTCGACGCAGATGCCGCACCTCTGGCAAAGCTCCGGGACGATGCGGAAGGCATCGTCCTCGAAGATCGCGCCATGCGGGCACGCGTCGGCGCACGACCCGCACATGGTGCACAGGTCGGGGTCGATGTCGAACGTGAAGAGCGCGGTGCAGACCCCGGCGGGGCAGCGCTTGTCTTTGATGTGGGCCTCGTACTCGTCGGCGAAGTAGCGGAGCGTCGACAGCACGGGGTTGGGCGCCGTCTTGCCGAGCGCGCAGAGCGAGCCGACCGACATGGTCCACGCCAGGTCTTTGAGGGTCTCGAGCTGCTCCATGCTGCCCCGACCCTCGGTAATGTCGGTGAGGATCTCGAGCATGCGATCGGTACCCAGCCGGCAGGGCGTGCACTTGCCGCACGACTCTTCCTGCAGGAACTTCATGAAGTACTTGGACACGTCGACCATGCAGGCCGAAGTATCCATGACCACCATGCCGCCCGAGCCCATCATCGAACCGGCCTGGTTGAGCGCCTCGTAGTCGACGGGCAGGTCGAACAGCGACGCGGGCAGGCATCCGCCCGACGGACCGCCGGTCTGCACGGCCTTGATGGCCTTGCCGTTCTGCTGGCCGCCACCGATGCCGAACACGATGTCGCGAAGCGGGGTACCCATTTCGACCTCGACGAGGCCCGTGTTCTTCACGTGACCGGTGAGCGAGAAGATCTTGGTGCCCTTGCTCTTGTCGGTGCCCTTGGCGGCGAACCAGGCAGCGCCCTTGAGCATGATGCCCGGCACGTTGGCCCAGGTCTCGACGTTGTTGAGCAGCGTGGGCTGATCGAGGTAGCCGCGTTCGACGGTGTGCACGTCTTTGGGCCGCGGCTCGCCTACCTGGCCCTCGAGTGACGCCATCAGAGCGGTGGACTCACCGCAGATGAAGGCGCCGCCACCGCGGGCAACCTTGACGTCGAAGCTGAACCCGGTGCCGAGGATGTCGTCGCCGAGAAGGCCCAGCTCCTTCGCCTGCTCTATGGCGAGCCGGGTGTTCGCGACCGCCAGCGGGTATTCGTTGCGCACGTAGACGTAGCCTTTGGTGGCTCCGACCGCATAAGCGCCGATCAGCATGCCTTCGAGGATCGAATGCGGATTGCCTTCGAGCAGGCCGCGGTCCATGTAGGCGCCGGGGTCGCCCTCGTCGGCGTTGCAGATGACGTAGCGGGTGTCGCCCGGCGCCTGGCGGCACTGGGTCCACTTGCGCGCCGTCGGATAGCCGCCGCCGCCACGACCACGGAGTCCGGAGAGCTCGATCTCTTTGATCACGTCTTCGGGCTGCACAGAGGTCAGCACGCGCACCAGAGCGGAGTAGCCGCCGGCCGCGATATAGTCGCTGATGT
>JAKAHF010000321.1 GCA_021815245.1 Actinomycetes bacterium | reverse complement strand
GTGTCCTACAAGTACCTGCGCGATCGGTATGAGGCCATCGTGCTGGCAGTTGGCGCCGGAGTGCCGCGCGATCTCGCGGTGCCCGGGCGTGAGTTGACCGGCATCCACTTCGCCATGGAGTTCCTCTCTCAACAGAACCGGCTGGTCGGGGGCGAATCACTCGGCTCCGAGGAGCGCATCAGCGCGGCCGGCAAGAACGTGGTGGTCATCGGCGGTGGCGACACCGGCTCCGACTGCATCGGCACGGCCCGCCGTCAGGGCGCGGTCAACGTGGTGCAGCTCGAGATCATGCCTGAGCCGCCCGCGACGAGCTCCGAATCGACCCCGTGGCCGCAATGGCCGCTCATGCTGCGCGAGTCGAGCAGCCACAAAGAGGGCGCCACCAGGCGCTGGAGCGTCGACACCACCGGGTTCGCCGGCAGCAACGGCGCCGTCAAGCAGGTCGAATGTGTGGAGGTTGAGTGGGCCTACGACCAAGCGGTGGCGCGAGTGTGCCCGCGCCGGGTCGAGGGCTCCGAGTTCACCGTCGATGCCGATATGGTGCTCATCGCGATGGGCTTCGTGGCTCCCAGCCGGACCGGGCTGGTCGAGGCTCTCGGCATCGCCAAGGATTCCCGTGGTTTCATCGCCCGAGACGAACGTCACATGACGAACGTCGAAGGCGTGTTCGTGACCGGCGACATGCGCAATGGGGCATCGCTGGTCGTGCGTGCTATCGGTGACGGCATGCAAACCGCACGAAAAGTAATGGCCCATTTAAGCGCAAAATGTTGAGCGCGTAAGAGAGTTCTAGTCTACAAACAGGCGGGCACCGACGCTTGGAAAGGAGCAACGTATGGCAGACAAGTTGACCAAGGAAGATGTCCTTCGCATCGTTGAGGAGAAGCAGATCAAGTTCGTGCGCTTCTGGTTCACCGATGTGCTGGGCTCGCTGAAGAGTTTCGCGGTCACCCCCGCCGAGCTCGAGAACGCCTTCGATGAGGGCATGGGCTTCGATGGCTCTTCGATCGAGGGTTTCACCCGCATCGAGGAATCCGATATGGTTGCCTATCCTGATCCCGCCACCTTCAGCGTCCTGCCCTGGCGCGCGGGTGCGGGCGGCGCTGCGCGCATGTTCTGCGAGATCAAGACCCCCGATGGCAATCCCTTCGCCGGTGACCCCCGCAACGTGCTGAAGAAGGTCGTCGACAAGGCCGCGGCTCTCGGCTACACCGCATACCTCGGCCCGGAACTCGAGTTCTTCTACTTCCAGGACAGCTGCGGCACCCAGGTGCTCGACCACGGCGGATACTTCGACCTGACCACTCTCGACGCCGGTAGCGACCTGCGCCGCGACACCATAAACGCGCTGCACGCCTTCGGCATCCAGGTCGAGTACTCCCATCACGAAGTGGCCCCGTCGCAGCACGAGATCGACCTCCGCTACAAGGAGGCCCTGCTCATGGCCGACCAGGTCATGACCTACCGCCTCACTGTGAAAGAGATCGCGCATCAGAAGGGTCTGTACGCCACCTTCATGCCGAAGCCGATCCACGGCGAGAACGGCTCGGGCATGCACGTGCACCAGTCGCTCTTCAAGGGCAAGAGCAATGCGTTCTTCGATGCCAACGACCCGGCCAACCTGTCGCAGCTCGCCCGCAGCTACATCGCCGGTCTTCTTGCCCACATCAAAGAGATCGCGCTGGTGACCAACCAGTGGGTCAACTCCTACAAGCGCCTCGTGCCGGGTTATGAAGCCCCGGTCTACATCTGCTGGTCGCGCCGCAACCGTTCGGCCATGGTGCGCGTGCCCCTCTACAAGCCGGGCAAGGAGAACGCGACCCGCATCGAGCTCCGCAACCCCGACCCGGCGTGCAACCCGTACCTGGCCTTCGCCGCCATGCTGGCCGCCGGCCTCGACGGCATCGAGAAGGGCCTGGAGCTCCCGGCAGAGCAGGGCGACAACATCTTCCATATGAGCGAAGAAGAGCGCCTGGCCGCCGGCATCGACTCGCTGCCGGGTGACCTCAATGAGGCCATCAAGTGCTTCGAGGAATCCAGCTTCGTGCGCGAAGCCCTCGGCGAGCACGTGTGCGAGTACCTCATTCGTGCCAAGAAGGCCGAGTGGGACGAGTACAAGACCCTCATCACCCAGTACGAGCTCGACAAGTACCTCCCGATCCTCTAGTCGAGCTACTAGGCACGCGTACGCGCCTTGCCCCGCCCCGGCGGCCTTCGGGCCGCCGGGGCTCCCCTTCTCCTCAGCGCCCTTCTTACTCTGCAGGCGTTGGTTTGTCTTAGTACTTTTGTCCAATCTCGATGGCCTCAAGACTGGCCATGAGGATAAACCAACCCGTCTGACCAGCTGTTATTCTCAGGGACCCGCGAGAACCCGTCGCCGTGCGGGACGCTCCCAGAGCAGGACGCTCTTCGAACGGGACGCTCTTCGAGCGGCAAGCAAACAGAGTTGTGAGGACGGTCGCATGGCTGAAGCAACAGGGGTGGTGACCAAAACTGTCACCGCCTTTTTGTGCGCCAACTGTTCCCGCCCGGGTCAGGCGCCAGATTCTGGAGGGCGTCCGCGCCCGGTAGTGCCCGATTTCGACTGGCCGTTCGCAGTCGACGAGATCCTGGTGCCGTGTACCGGCCGTCTTCAACCCGAGCACGTGCTCAAGGCTTTCGAAGCCGGATCCGATCTGGTGCTGACGATCTCGTGCGACGAGCACAACTGCCAGTACCGGCAGGGTAGCGAGCGCTGGGCCCGTCGCGCCGATTTTGTCCGTTCCATACTCGATGAGATCGGCTTGGGCGGCCACCGTCTCATGGTCTTCAAGATGCCCGGCACCTCTGCGCAAGATTGCGCGCTGGGGGCCGGCGACGCCGAACCGGTCTGCGGTGGTGAATCCGCCGATGCCCGCATCGCCACCATACGGCAGACGGTGCGGCAGGCTCTTGGTGAAGTCACCCCCAACCCCCTCTCTCCCCCGTCGGCCGACGCTATCGAGGAAGAAGAGGAGCTCTACCAACCAGTCGACACAAGCGATGAGGACAATGACTGATCTTCGCCAAGCACTCAGTTCGGGCCGCCTGGTCCTTACCGCCGAATGCGTGCCTCCGCGAACCGGCGGAGCCGAGGCGGCGGCCGCGCTCTCCAAAGCGCTGCCCGCAAACCTCGATGCAGTGGTGGTGGCCGACAATCCCGACGAGATATACGGGTCGGCCCTGGCCTACGCCGGACTGCTCGCCCGTGAGGGTCGGAACACCGTGCTGTCGCTGACCACCCGCGATCGCAACCGCATCGCGCTCGAGAGCGAGGCGCTCGGAGCGGCGGCCCTCAACGCCTCGGGCATCCTGTGTCTGAGTGGCAACCACCAGTCACTGGGGCTCTGCCCTCAGGCGGCAAGCGCCAACGATATCGATTCGGTGCAGCTCTCCCAGCTGATCAAGGGACTCGATCTCCCCAACGTGGTGATCGGGGCCACCGCCCATCCCAGCCAGAGGCCCGTCGAGTTGAACCTCATCAGGCTCAAGAAGAAGATCAAGGCCGGCGCGGAGTTTCTGCTGACCGAGCCGGTGTTCGACGTCAGCGCCTTCGCGTCGTGGCTCGACGCCGTCAGGGCGGCCGGACTCGACAAGAATGCGGCCATAATCGCCAGCGTTCTGCCGTTGACCGGGGCGGAGCAGGCACGTGTGCTCAACGAGAAGCTGAGCTACGGCCCCATCGATGCTGCCATCATCGAGCGGCTGGCCGGCGCAGCCGAGCCCGCCAAAGAAGGTCTTGCTTTGGCCGCCGAGGCGGCATCCAAGCTCAAGGGTCTTCCCGGCGTTCGTGGCATCCACATCTTGAGTGGCGGTTCCGAGGTTCTCGCCGGCCCGGTGATCCAGGCCGCCGGGCTCGCGTAAGGAGGCACCCGGTGCCCGATCGCTACAACATCCACCCGGTGCCGACGGCCCCCCGCTTCCACCGGGTAGGCAAGTTCGGCAACGTCGACTGGCGCGAGGACTGCTCCCGCTGCACCAACTGCGTAAAGCTCCGCTGCCTTTACGACGTCTATCGCCACGAAGCCGCGTACAACCGCGACCCGCTGGTCAAGGTCGATACGCTCAACGAGTGCAAAGCCTGTCTCTCGTGTGTGCAGGGCTGCACCAAGGGCCTGCTCTCGGGGTCGG
>JAKAHF010000320.1 GCA_021815245.1 Actinomycetes bacterium | reverse complement strand
TCTTCCAAGACATCAACTTCGTTGACGTCGTGGCGGCCATGCACGTGGGCGACAACAACGGGAGCGTCGTCTTCGACCACATCACCGGCAGCAGCACCCGCTACTGGAGCAACTACTACTGGATACTGTTCGACAGCTCCAACAACGTCACGCTTCGCGACTTCCAGATCGCGGGCCAGTCGGGCAAGTACAGCTACCTGGTCTACTCTCTGAACGGCGGCGCCAACAACCTCGTTCAGAACGGCACCATGACGAACTCGGTCTATCTCGACCGCAACCCCACGGGCTGCCTGCTCTCGGGCGGATCGGCTCCGAGGTACACGAGCGTGACCGTGAGGTAGGCGGCGCGAAGATCCGGCGCACGATCCACTCCATCGGGCGCGATCAGACGAACAAGGTCTGATCGCGCCCGATTCGTCTTTGGCTAAGCCGGCCATGCCGTCGCCGACCTGCCTCGCTCGGAGTTGCGCCGGCCCCTGCCTCCTGCTACGGTGGACCGGCTCCCGGGAGCTGCTCCCGACGGCGAAGCGCCACAGAAACTCATTGGGGGGGATAGGAAATGGGATTCTTCTCGGAGCCCGAACCCGAGACCATCGAGGTCGGCGGGCGTCAGCTCAAGTGCCTGGTTTGCGGTTACGATCGTTTCAATCAACGCGAGGCCCAACTCAACACGGCCGGCATGACCTTCATGGGTCTCGACTGGGCCAACGCAAGCGGCATCTGCGTCGTCTGCGCCAACTGCAGCTACATCCACTGGTTCCTGGCCGAGTAGGCCTGCCCAAAACGCCGCGCCGGCGGCCGATCGAATCGACCACCGGCGCCGTGTCTCGACGCGCCGCGCTTGCCGCACGGCCGAACGCTACGCCGCCGCCCTCAGGGCCGCCGGCTCGGCCTGCGGCTGCCGGCGCCACGTCCACGCATACCCAATGACGAACAGAAGAGTAGCGACCTCGATGACCACGAAGAACTTGTAGTACGAAGTCGTGGGCCCGTCGACCACACTCCACGCCAAAAGGGCGGTCTGAACAACGGCCGCGCCGATGTTGCTCCACCGGTTCCAAGCCCTTGGCAGGAAGCGCGACAAGAAGGTCATCGCGATGGCCGTCTCCATCACGACCGCGAAGAACAAGATGGCGCCCGCGTTCATGCCGCTCGCGTCTACCGAGCGATTGAACGAGAGCGTGAAGATGTCCGCGTAGATGACGTTGAACAGCAGGAACACCCACGCCGCCGTGAGCACCGTCCTTCTGTCTTTCCACACTTGATGCTTCGAGGTTGTGTCGCTGGTAGCCATCGCCGGTCCTCCTAGGTTCTTTAATTACATTGTAAGTTCCGACAAGCATGCTACACTTACATCGTAAGTATGTCAAGAGGAGTCATACGATGGCGAAGAAACGCACTAACGCATCAGAGCCACGCCGCCCTTTGAACCGGGAGCAGGTGCTTAGGGCCGCCGTCGGCCTTGTCGACGAGGCGGGTCTCGATGCGCTGACCATGCGCAGGCTTGGCGAGCGACTCGGGGTCGAAGCCATGTCGCTCTACAACCACGTTACCAACAAGGAAGACATCGTCGACGGCATCGCCGAGACCGTGCTGCTCGAGATCGAATTGCCGGCCGACGCCGGCGACTGGCGGAGCGCTATGCGCCGGCGAGCGGTCTCGGTGCGCGAGGTCTTGTCGCGCCACCCCTGGGCGACGAACCTCATCGGCAACACGGCCCACCCTGGAGAAGCCACACTGCGATACGCCGACTGGGTGCTCGGTTGCCTCATGAAGGCCGGCTTCTCAGCCGACCTCGCCATGCGCGCCTTCTGGATCATCGACAGCTACATCTTCGGTTTCATCAACCAGCAGGCCAGCCTCGGACCCGAGTCGGACGAGGCAGGCGAGCACACTCGCGCCCAGTCGGCGGACGACTACCCCTACCTGATCGAGGCGTCGACGACGTATGCCGCGGGCCCCGGTTGGGACTTTGACAAGGAGTTCATATTCGGCCTCGATCTGATACTCGAGGCCTTGGAGCGACGCAGGGTCGACGGGTAGAGAGCAGCACGTCCCCCGGCGACGAGTCCGGACGGAGTCCCGCTACTCCATCGTGATGATGACTTTGCCTCGCTGCTTGGCCGCGCCGAAGCGTTTCATTGCCGACGCGATGTCGCTCAACGCATAGCGGCTGTCGACGACTGGCCTGACGCTGCCCGCATCGACGAGTCTGGAGATGTAGTCGAGGTCCTTGTTCGGCTTGAGGGCGACGATGCGCATGCGCTTGCGGCTCACGAGGGGCAAGACCAGGCCGAGTGCGAGCACCTGCAGCAGCCGCCCCAGCGAGCCGCCCACGGTCACGTACACGCCGCCGGGCTTGAGGGAGCGCAGATACGACCACGCCGGCCGGTCTGTCTTCACGTCGAGAACGAGGTCGTACCCCCTGCCGGTCTTGGTGAAGTCGTCGAGAGCATAGTCGAGCACGTGGGCGTAGCCGAGCGACCGCAGGGTCTCGAGCTTCTCGGCGCTGTCGACGCCGGTCGCCTCCGCCCCGTTCAGGCCGGCGAGCTGTATGGCGAAAGTGCCGACGCCTCCGCCCGCCCCGTTGACGAGCAGGGTCTGGCCCTGTCGCAGTCCGCCTTTGTCGATGAGACCCTGCACTGCCAGCATGCCCGCCTGGGGTATGGCCGCGGCCTCCGCGAAGCTGAGGCCCGCCGGCTTGATGGCCAGGGCCTTCTCGGGTGCGCAGACGTACTCGGCGAAGCCACCCCATGTCCCTGTGAGGTCGCCGAACACTTCATCGCCCGGAGCGAAACGCGCGACATTCTTGCCGACCGCCTCGACCCGACCGGCTATGTCGCAGCCGAGTATCTGCTTCTTGGGCCTCCGAAGCCCGAATTCCAGCCGGTTCACGAACGGTGTGCCCCGAAGCACCAGCCAGTCCCAGTCGTTGACCGACGCGGCGTGCACGCGCACGAGCACCTCGGCGTCACCCGGCGCGGGTCTGGCCACCTCGCGCACTTCGAGCACTTCGGCCGGCTCGCCGTAGCGGGTGAAGACCGCGGCTCTCATGTCCACAGCTCCATGCGGAGCCCTCGCGTGTCGACATCGGAGCCATCGCCCAGCCGGTCGGCCTCGCCCCGCGCGATGCGGGCGGCGGTCCAGCAGACAGCATGGGCGTCGAGCACGTCGATGCGACCCACTCCCGCTCGCGCCATGCGCTTGACCTTCGCGGCCGTGACGTCGAAACCGGCGGCGCGCAACATCTCGATGCGGGCGTCCTGTCCCTCACGCTTCTGCTTGCTGATCTCCATCGGGCGGCCGCCGTTCATGCGGGCGAAGCTCAGCTCAGGATGCACTTCGTGCACGGTGGCTTGAAGCTCGGGGGTCATGGCATCGTCCACCTGGCGCAGCTTGGCAAACAGCCCAAACGACTGCAGCGTCAGCGCGGAGCCTGTCGGCGAAAGGGCGCGCGTGGCGGCGGCCGCTTCGTCGTACGTACGACAGGCGAGCGCGGGCCGGCACGGCGGGGAGAACACGCTACTCGAACGATATGGCTTGAGACGATCGCGCGCCAGCCGATCGACCGGTCGGCCGCCCTTCTGCGGCTCAGCGGCAAGTGGTTGATGGAATCGTCGTGGCGGTCGTGGTGCTGTACGTCACGCGCCGGATCACGATTTCCACCGGTTGACCGTTGGCGGGCGCCTTGCCCTCATACAACCAGAGGTTGAGGTGCAACGGCCAGCGTCCGCTTGAGATCGTGAAGGCCCCGCTTGGCACGAACGTCCACGCGCGATAGGGTATGGTGTTCGATGCAATCGTCGTCACGTCAAAGCTCTGAAAGCTCACCGCCGAGGCGGACCAGAGGAAACGATGCACGGAGGCCGTCACGGGCAAATCCCATCGCAAGGCGCACTTGCTCAAGGTGCCCTTCGGAGCTGACCCGGGATAGACGATGTAGTTGAGATTCGTCGCATTTGCCGCCGTGACCCCGAAGCGCGCGATCTCGATGTCTATCTCATGCAGCCCGTCCAGCCCGCCGCTCGGATACGTGAAGAAACCCAGGACGACATTGGGATCGAGCGCATGCACCGGTGACGCCAGTTCCATCTCGATGCGCCCGTAGCCCACCACGCTCGTCGTGAACACCTCGGCGCTCGTCCAGACGCCGC
>JAKAHF010000319.1 GCA_021815245.1 Actinomycetes bacterium | reverse complement strand
TGACATAGCAGCGCTGGGCGACCCGGCTCACCAGACCGGCGTTCTGCTCCACCAGGAGCACACTGACGCCCCGCTGGTTGATTTCGTTGATAGTGCCCGCCAGGTTGTCGATCACGATGGGCGCTAGTCCCAGCGAAGGCTCGTCCATGAGCAGAAGACGAGGGCGCGACATCATGGCGCGCCCGATGGCCAGCATCTGTTGCTCGCCGCCGCTCAGACTGCCCGCCTTCTGCCGCAGCCGTTCTTTCAGGCGCGGGAAGAGAGAGAAGACGACGTCCAGGTCCTCCTCGATGCCCTTCTTGTCCTTGCGCAAGTAGGCTCCGAGATTGAGGTTCGATTGAACACTCATGAACGGAAACAGCTTGCGACTTTCGGGCACGCAGGCGATGCCGGACTTGACACGGTTCACGGTCGACATAGTGTCGATCGGCTTGCCGTCGAGTTCGATGGAGCCCGACCGTGGCGTGATCAGTCCGGTGATGGCCTTCAGAATAGTGCTCTTGCCGGCGCCGTTCGCTCCGATGACGCTGACGATGGTGCCTTCTTCCTGTGCCAGGTCGATCTCGCTGACGGCCATCGCCGAGCCGTAGTAGACAGAGATGCCTTTGAGTTCAAGCAACATTAGCGGCCGTCCCCAGGTAGGCTTGAACCACTTCAGGATTGCTGCGGATCTCGTCGGGGGTGCCCTCGGCGATCTTGCGACCGAAGCTGAGCACGTTGAATCGCTGGCAGATACTCATGGCCGCCCGCATGTTGTGCTCGATGAGAAGTACCGTGAGGCCCCCCTCCCAGAGCTTTCGCACGAGAGCCAGCGTGGTGTCGACCTCGTCGCCGTTCATGCCCGCGAGCGGCTCGTCGAGCATCAAGAGCTTGGGCTCGCACATAAGCGCGAGGGCGATGCCGAGCATGCGCTTGTGACCGTGTGCCAGCGAGCCGGCGGTCGTGTCGGCCAGGTGCGAAATGCCCACCAGTTCGAGCACCTCGCGGGCACGAGCCTGTATCTCGACCTCGCGCCGGCGGGCGTGCCGCGTCTTCAGGATCGTCTGGCCCGCGTTGATGCCCGAGTGGAGATGGGCCGCCAGCACCAGATTCTCGAGCGCGGTATAGCCGGCGAAGACGTTGTCCTGCTGGAAGCTCCTTATCATCCCGCGAGCGGCCACTGTGTGCGGCTTTCTTCCGGTGACGTCTCTGCCTTCGAAGGTGACCTTGCCCGACGACGGCTTGATGTACCCGGTGACCAGGTTGAAGAACGTGGTCTTGCCCGCCCCGTTGGGCCCGATGAGCCCGGCGAGTTCGCCCCGCTCGATGGTCAGTGTGACGGCGTTGACCGCGGCCAAGCCGCCGAAGTTCTTAGTCAGTCCCTCAACCTGCAGCATCGGATCGTTCCCCTGTCCGTTTCTTGAAGGCCTTCTGGATCCTCCGCGGCAACCCGACCAGCCCCTCGGGCATGAGGAAGATGATCGCCATGAGGATCACGGCAAAGAGCACCGGCATCCAACTCTTGAGCGGCCGGGCCACTTCGGGGAGCACAGTCAGAACGATCGCTCCGATGGCCGGGCCGATGAAGCTTCCCTCCCCGCCTACGATGACGTAGATGAGGATGTAGATCGTGGGCAAGAAGCCGAAGACCGACGGGTCGACCGCCGAAACGTACTGCACGTAGAGACCGCCCATGACTCCGGCGAAAAAGCCGCCGATGGCGAAGGCGGCTACTTTGTAGGCCATGGTGTTGACACCGATGCTCTCAGAGAGCGAAGCGGCCTGGCGGATGCCCCGAAACGTCATTCCGACCCGCGAGTTCTCGACCGCCCAGAGGATGAGCAGCGAGACGACCATGAATATCAAGAACAGGAAGTAGAACGAGGGCTTGGACTTGAATTCGAGGCCGAGGAACGAGTCGGGCCGAGGAACGCCCTGGAGGCCGCCCGGACCACCGGTGACGCTCCGCCACTGCTGCGTCGTGAGCACGATCACCTGCACGAAGAAGATGGTGATCATGGCGAAGTAGATGCCCTTGAGCCGGCTGAATGGAAAGCCCAGGACGACGCAGATAGCAGCCGCGAGCAGGCCCGAGATCAGGAGCGCGAGCCACGTGGAGCCGAAATCGGTCTTCACGAGGAGCACTGCCGACGTGTATGCGCCCAAGGTCACAAACCCGCCGTGGCCCAGTGACAGCTGACCGCTCAGGTTGATGAGCCGCAGACTCGAGGCAAGTACGACGTTCATCATGATGAGGATGAAGACATGCAGCACGTACCCGTTGCGGTAGAACGCGCCGAACAGCACGAGGAGCAGGATGATCAGGCCGGCACTGCCGAACCTGTAGGGGCTGGTCTTGTTCATGATGACTCGTGCCCCCAGAGACCCTGAGGCCTGAAGATCAGGATCAGGATGACGATGACGAAGCCGATGAGGCTCGCCGCGTACTGGGTCGTGAACAACGGGATCAGGCCGTCGAGCAGGCCGATGATCAGTCCGCCTACCACGGTGCCGGGGATGCTCCCCAGACCACCGAGAATGATGACGGCGATGCCCTTCATGAGCACGGTGCCACCCATGGTCGGGAGGAGACTGAAGAGCGACCCCACCAGAGCGCCCGCGATGCCCGCTAGGCCGCAGCCCATGAACATGGCGATGGCCGAGAGCCGGTCGACGCTGATGCCCTGCAGGGCGGCCCCTTCGCGGTCTTGCGAGACCGCGAGCATAGCCTGCCCGTTCTTCGTGAAGCGGATGTACATGAAGAGGGCGGTGATGAGTACGAAGGCGACGACGACGATGACGAGTCTCTCGACCGAGAGGGTCACGCCGGCGGCGTGCAACACCTGGCCCTCGTAGGGGGTCTTGTAGTTCTTGGGTGTGCCCGTGGCGATGGCAAGCACCACGTTTTGAAACACCAGAATCAGGCCGGCGGTAAGCACCATCGCCGAATCGGGTCTCGCTCGGAACGGCCTCAGGAAGACCCGCTCGAGGATTATCCCGAGGATGCCGGTGGCGATGATCGCGAGTACGATCGCCGCGTAGAAGTTGAGGCCTACCTTGACGGCGAAGTAGTACACGACGTACGAGCCGATCATGTAGACCTCGCCGTGAGCAAGTTGAACTATGTTCATGATGCTCAGGACGAGGGTGAGCCCAAGGGCCACCAGAATGTAAATACCGCTTGACGTCAGGCCGTTTACAAAGGCCTGCAATATGCTCGCGTCACCCAAGGGATCTCTCCCATCGCTTGAAGGAGACCTGTCGTTGCCGCCAACGTGCCGGGCAGAGAGCCGGGCGTCGCCGCCGGCTCTCTGCCCCGCTTACTCGATCAACGCAGTCCTATGGTCGCTGAACTGCGGAGAACCACTCGCTTGCTACTTCACCAAGTCGGCCGCTTTGCCATCCCACGGCAGCCACTCGAAGGTCAGCTTGCCCTTGTCGTAGCTGGTGATCATCGGAGCATGCTGAGCGCAGTGATTGTTGCCGTAGATCGACGGGTAGGAGCCCCACACGGCCGGGCCGTATGCGCCCTCGAAGCCCTTGGCGGCACCACTGTCGATGGCAGCCGCCACCTTCTCGGTATCGATGCTCCCGGCATCCTTCATCGCGGCGAGAATCGACGAGATGGCATCCAGGAGATGGAGGCTGTCAAGCTCGAAGCTCGCGCCCGCGGCCTTGATCTTCTCGCCCAGCTTCTTGGTGGGCTCGGTCATCAGGTCGCTGTTGACATCGGGCACATACGACAGGATGTCGTACGCGTAGTCGGGCGTGCTGATCATAGCGTTGACGATATTGGCGTCACCCAGGGTGCACGGGCCGAAGACCGGGCCGGTGAAGCCGAGCTCACGAGCCTGGTTGATGATGGCCGCGCTGCACGGCGGAATGCCGAAGATGCAGTCGATGGCGTCGGGCTTGGTGGGCAGAGCCTTGTTCAGGAGAGCGTAGAAGTCGAACGTCGGCTGGGGATAGACCTCCCAGTAGACGATCTCGATGCCGCGCTTGGCATACTCGGCCTTGATGAGTTCCTGGTACGTGGCGGCACCCGGATCGTCCGGGGAGATAACCGCGACGGTCTTGATGTCGGGGTACTTGGCCAGGGCATAGTCAAAGAACGGAACGATGTTGCCCACGCCCGAGCAGCTGAAGAACATGAACGGGTTCTGCGGGTTGGTCTCGACCTCGCCCGCGCCAAACGA
>JAKAHF010000318.1 GCA_021815245.1 Actinomycetes bacterium | reverse complement strand
GTAGGCGCCCAGGATGATGTTGAGCGCGGTGTAGACGACGGTCAGAGTCACCGCCTCGGCTCCGTCGTAGCGAAACAGCAGGGGCAACAGGATGCCGGGGACGAAAACCCCGAGACACACTGCGCCCACCCGCCGCGGATAGCGTTCGAATACCTGCATCGACAGTATTCCGAGGAGCACCGCGAAGAAGTCGTTGGTGTCGGGCTGCGCGAGCAGGAAAACGGTGATGGCGGTCTGTACGAGCAGGTAGACGTGGAACCAGGGGCGCCAGCGCCGTGTCACCGCCGGCTCGCTCACGAAGAGCGCGAGCCAGACGAGCAGCAGCAGCAGAGCCAGCAGGAGAACCCCATGGTCGCCGATGAAGAGCGGCGCCCTGAGCACTGCGCCCGCGAACAGCAGACCCGAGGTCGTGTAGAAGACCCAGTGGTATGACCTGTCGCGAGTGCGGCTCATGAACGAGGGGTGCGGTCCTTTCCGACGCCAAACGGCAAGCCTTTCCATTATAGGGCGGCGTGCTTCGACGGCGGACAGGTTGGCAGCCTCACCGATCGTGTCCACACGTCGAGACCGCAGCGGCTGGTGAGTCGAAGGCCTCACTTGATATGATGCTTGTGACTCATGCAGGTTTGGCCTGGAGAGAGGCTGCTTGTGCTCATCCGTGTCTTCATGAGTTCGTTGGAGTGGCGCAGGCACATGACTGCATCGCGGTTTCGCACGGCCTCTCCACGCTCCGCCCTCTCCACGCGTCGCACAACGACCCACCACTCGCGCACCCAACCCACCCGCTTCCGCGCGTCCTGAAACCGGCGGGCCGCCGG
This sequence comes from Actinomycetes bacterium, assembly GCA_021815245.1. Next base: position 3,369 of record JAKAHF010000318.1, on the reverse strand, counting down.
CCCGCCATTCGACTGGAGTAGCCAACTGATGCTGTAGGCATTCGAACGGGCCAGCCGGCTGGAATAGGAGGGAGCATGAGGATAGGCGTGTATCTCTGTCAGGTCTCTTCCGGGCAATCAGCGGGCGTCGATTCGAGGTCGGTTGCCGCCTATGCGGCGAATCTTCCCGACGTGGTGTCGGTCAAGGACATGGGCGTGTTGCCGAGGGTCAGCCCTCAGGTGCTCGCGATCGAGCTTGCGCAAGAGAAGCTCGAACGGGTAGTCATTGCCGGGGATTCACCGGGATTCTTCAAGCCGGCGTTCACAAAGGCCATGGTGCTTGCGGGTGGCAACCCCGACGAGGTTCGCATGGCCTCGTTTCGCGAGCACGGGGCGCTCTCGGGCATGGGGACCGTCAGGGCCAAGTCGATACTGGCCTGCGCGGTGCTCGGGGTGCCCTTCGCCCTGGCGGCGGTGCCCGACACCACGGCTACGCACCCGGGGACGCTCATCATCGGAGGCGGCATCGCCGGCATCCAAGCGGCGCTCGAGGTCGCCGACGCCGGCAAGAAGGTCTACCTGGTGGAGCGGTCGGCGACCATCGGCGGGCACATGGCCATGTTCGACAAGACCTTTCCGACTCTCGACTGCGCGGCCTGCATCCTCACCCCGAAGATGGTCGCTGTAGGCCAGCACGAGATGATCGAGTTGATGACCTACTCGGAGGTAGAAGACATCTCGGGCACGCCGGGGTCGTACCGAGTGCGGGTGCGCAAGAAGGCTCGCCACGTCGACATATCGGCGTGCGTCGCCTGCAACATCTGCAGCGAGAGCTGCCCCGCGCGAACACCGAGCGAGTTCGATTCGGGCATAGCCGAGCGCAAGGCGATCTACATCCCCTTCCCGCAGGCAGTGCCCAATGCCAACGTGCTCGATGAGGCCTCGTGCGTGTGGATACAGACCAACGGCGAGCGCTGTGGCGCCTGCGCCAAGAAGTGCCCCAAACAGTGCATCGATCTGCAGCAGAAGGACGAGATCGTCGAATTCACGGTGGGCACCGTCATCATAGCCACCGGCTACGACATCTATGACGTCACCAGGATAGAGCGCTACGGATACGGAGTGCTGCCGAACGTGCTCACGGCGCTCGAGTTCGAGCGCCTGACCAACGCTTCGGGACCCACCGGTGGCCGGATAGTAGTCAAGACCAAGAAGCACAACAAGCGCAAGAAGGTCGACGAGTGGGTGCTCGATGCCGACAACCCCGCACCGAAGAGCGTGGCCATCATTCACTGCGTCGGCTCGCGTGACGCCCAGCACAACCCCTATTGCTCGCGCGTGTGCTGCATGTACTCACTCAAGTTCGCCCACCTGGTGAGGGAGAAACTTCCCGACGCCAAGTGCTACGAGTACTACATCGACATGCGGGCGTTCGGCAAGGGATATGAGGAATTCGCCGAACGCATCGCCGCCGAGGGAACCCACGTGGTGAGAGGGCGCACGGCCCGCATTGTCGACGTCGACGGGCAGATGGTCGTGAAGGGCGAGGACATCTTGAGCGACAAGATGATCGAGGCACCGGTCGACCTCGCCATACTGGCGGTCGGCCTCGTGCCGGCCCAGGGCAGCGACCGGCTGGCCGAGATGCTCGGCATCAACCGCGACGTCGACGGCTGGTTCAGCGAGCTCGACTACAACTCCGACCCCACCGAGACCGAACGCGGGGGAGTGTTCGTGGCGGGCGCCTGCCAGGCGCCCAAGGACATCCCCGACACGGTGGCGCAGGCCTCGGCGGTAGCCGCCGCCGTCCTCAAGAGCGTCACGACCGGTCGGGGTCTCGACAGCCGGGCAGAGCTCTCGCTCAGCGACATCGAGGCGCGCGCACGCGGCCTCGTACACGTGTAGGGGGTGGGAACATGGCTATCCGCGTGAATCCCAAGTTGATCGACGAACTGGCGGTCTTCGGCGCCGAAGATGTGTCCAAGTGCTACCACTGCGGCAACTGTTCGGCGACCTGCCCCTTCTCCAAGGAGCCCTACATCTTCCCCAGACGATCGATGCGGTTTCTGCAGATGGGTCTGCAGAAGAAGCTTGAGGGCAGTCTCGAGCCGTGGCTCTGCTACTACTGCGGGGAGTGTTCCGAGGACTGCCCGCGTGACGCCGAGCCGGGCGAGACGATGATGAGCCTGCGGAGATGGCTGACCAGCCGCTATGACTTCACCGGCATCTCCCGGCTCTTCTACCGTTCGGGCAAGATCGAGCTCATCGCCGTGATCATCGGAGCGATCCTCACCGGCTTGGGCTTCGTTCTGTGGGGGATGTCCAAGGGCAGCATCTACAACTACGATGGTCCGAACGCCTTCATGCCCGCCGACAGCATCCACATCTTCGACTGGGGCTTGGCCGGTGTTCTGCTGGCGCTCCTGCTGACCAACTGCGCGCGAATGTGGTGGTTCTCCATAGGGCGCGACCGGAGCATCCACGTGCCCATCACCTCGTATGTCAAGAAGGCGTATCTCCTGCCCATGCACTTCGTCACCCAGATGCGGTATGCGAAATGCGAGCGAAAGTACCCGTGGGCGATCCATTTAGGGCTGGTCGTCAGCTACGTGATCATGCTGGTTCTGATCATGTTCTTCTTGCGGACGTTCCAGCCGGGCCCCGACATCCCCTGGCGGATGCATGTGTTTGGATACATAGCGACCGCGGGGTTGCTCGGCGCGAGCATCTTCGCGATACAGGCGCGCATTCGCAAGTCGGCGCCGCAGTATGAACATTCGCACGAGACCGACTGGATCTTCCTCGCGCTGCTCGTCTTCGTGGCCTTCACGGGCATCTTGCAGCACATCCTGCACCGCACCGGCTTGGACATGGCCGCGAACATAACCTACATAGTGCACATGATGGGGGTGGTGCCGATGCTCGGGTTGGAGGTCCCCTTCAGCAAGTGGGCTCATCTGGCGTACCGGCCGCTGGCGATGTACTTCGCCGACGTGCGGGCCGACGCCCTGGCTGTGGTGGATGAGCGGCTGACACCTGTTCCGGCTCCCCAGATGGTAGTAGCGGAGCGCCGCCATGGATGAGCACAGAATCGGCGTGTATGTGTGCAACTGCGGCACCAACATCGCCAAAGTGGTCGATTGCGACGCCGTGGCTCAGTCCGCCCTCGAGCTGCCCGGCGTCGTGGTCGCCAAGTCATACAAGTACATGTGCTCCAACCCCGGGCAGGAGATGATCGTCGAAGACATCAAGAGCGAGGGTTTGGACAGAGTGGTCGTGGCGGCGTGCAGTCCGCGCATGCATGAACCGACATTCCGCAAAGCGCTGCAGTCGGCGGGGATCAACCCCTACTTCGTCGAGATGGCCAATATCCGCGAGCAGGTTAGCTGG
>JAKAHF010000317.1 GCA_021815245.1 Actinomycetes bacterium | reverse complement strand
TGATCGCCGGCCACGGGCTGCGCCTCTCCTCGGCCAACTCCATCAACTGGGGCCGGCTGCTGCCGCAGATCGTCTACTACCTGAGCGGCTACGCCGACATGGTCGCGCGGGGAGTCTGCGCCCCGGGCCAGCCGATCGACATCTGTGTGCCGAGCGGCAACTTCGGCAACATCCTTGCCGCCTACTACGCCAAGGGCATGGGCCTGCCCGTTGGCCGGCTCATCTGCGCCTCGAACGACAACCACGTGCTGCCCGACTTCTTCTCCTCGGGCGTCTACGACATCTCGTCGCGCCTGCTCGTCAAGACGGCCTCTCCGTCGATGGACATCCTCGTGTCGTCGAATCTCGAACGGCTGCTCTTCGAGCTCCGCCGCGACGGCGCCTGGGTGCGCGATCTCATGCAGGGGTTGAGCACCAGCGGTGTCTTCCGGCTCGACGCGACGAGCTTCGACCTGGTGGAGCGCGACTTCGTCGCCGACTGGGTCGACACCGCCACCAGTCTCAAGACGATTGGCGCCGTGTTCACCGAACATGGCTACCTGATGGATCCCCACACTGCCGTGGGCTGGGAGGTAGCGAGGCGGCTCTCCGGCGACAATCCCATGCTCGTCATCTCGACGGCCCATTGGAGCAAGTTCCCGGCCGACGTGTACCGTGGTCTGCAAGGGCTCGAGCCCGACGTGCCGGTCGATCGTGACGAGATCGCCCTGGTCGACACCGTCGAGAAACTCGCTCCGGGCAATCCGGCGCCGAGCATGGTACGCGACATGGCGGGCCGGCCGGTGCGTTTCGACAATCCCGTGGGCGCTGGAGCGGAGCCGCTCGAGAAGGCGATCGTCGGCTGGCTCTCAGCGTAGGGCGGCGGTCGGAGGCTGCGGTGCAGGCCGCAGCCTCTCAGAAGTCGCGATACTCGTCGAACAGACCGGTGGCTCCGCTGGGGCTGGCTCCCCGGCTCTCGGCCTCCTGCAGCCGGCCTTCGCCGTCGTAGCACCGCACCGCCAGCGTGTGGCGGCCGGGCGTGAAGGCGTAGTCGTAGCGCCAAAGCACCCAGGTCAGGTCGGAGAGGGGCTCGCGCAGGGTGGCAGCCTGCCATGGCCCGTCGTCGATCAGGATCTCCACTCTCGATATGCCCTTGGCGCCCGAATAGGCTATGCCGCCGATCGGGACGTAGGTGACCCCGTCGCGCGTGAACGCCGACTTGATCGCCACCGTGTCGATCACCGATGTGGTCTGCACGGCCGCGATCTCGTCCCAGCCTCGCGACACCCAGTATCCCGGGATGGAGTCGGAGAGAAGGCTGATGCGGGTGATCCATTTCGGTTGTGTCATGCCATACCTGCCCGGAACGAGCACGCGCAGCGGAAAGCCGTGCTTCGCCGGAAGGGGCTCGTTGTTCCAGGCGTAGGCGAGCATGATGCGGGGGTCGCTCTGCACGAGGGCGAGTTCGACCTGCTCGTCGAAGCCGTCTTCGGAGTAGATGTGGGCGTACCGAGCGTCGGCGAGGGGCCCCGCTTCGGCGAGTACGTCGCGCAGGGGAGTGCCGCTCCAGAGCGTGGTGTCGATGAACGGACCGCCGACGGGGTTGTCGATACACGAGAGCGTGACGTAGCGGTCGACTCTCTCGAACCTCGACCGGAGTTCGTCGAGCGAGAGCGACAGCGGTCTCTCGACGGCGCCGTCGATCACGAGGCGCCACGACGCCTCGTCTATGACGGGGACGGTGAGGTCGATGTCGATGCGGAAGTGGTCGGCGACCGCGGTCACTTCCGGTCGCGTGCCGGGCGCTGGGACCACGGTCGAATCGTTGTCGGCAAGTGTGGCGGAGGTAGCGGGAGTGTCGTCAGGCCCTGCAGCCTCGGCGCGCAGCACCGCGGCGACGCCGGCGCCGACCACTACGATGGTCGCGGCCAGCCCGCCCACATCGATGAGGAAGCGCCTGCGGCTCATGGCTCGGGCCGACACTGCGGGCGCCGCGACCTCGGCAGGTGGCGACTCAGCGCCGGCGGGGTGGGCGATAGTCTGCTCCGAAAGCCCGGTGTCGGTTACGGGCACTGCTTCGTCGGCGCCGTAGGCGAACAAGCGAAGCCGACCCATGGCCCATCCCCACAGAGCGAACAGCACCACCGTCCATACCGCGAAGCCGAGCTTGCCCGCCCACCCCGATGGCTGGTTCTGCGTCCAGGTGACGGCTGTCGAGAAGGCGCCGACCACGACTCCGACGGCGAGGCCGTACCCGGCGACCCTTCGGCGGTTGTTGGAGCGGACCACCCCGAAGAAGATGAGACCGATCAGCAGGCCGGCCAGGAACAGCGAGGCTACCGCGAGCACCTGTTCGGCCGTCTTTGCGGTGTCTTTGATGTCGAGGCCCAGTCCGGCCAGCACTCGAAGCGTGAGGTCGAGGCCGAAATTCACGACACTGCCCGGCAGTACCCGTATGAGCCACTCGAACACCGTGTACGGCACAAAGGGGATGCCCACGAGCCAACCCACGGCGAAGACCCCAAGAAGAGGGGTGGTCGTCAGAGCTCCGGCTGCGAGACCGGTCACGACCCGCTTGCATCCTGTTGCCGCCATGTCGCCAAGTCTACCCGCAGAAGGCGGCTACAGATTGTCGCCCGCGATTCCCCGGCGGATCTGGCGCCAAATTCCAACCAGAGTCCGATTCGCGCGACGCCACTCCCTTGCGACGATTCGCCAGGCTTCTCTGTGGAATCGATCGCCCCTTCCATCGGAGCGCACCTTGACTGCTATGTCAAGTCTGACATACACTGATGCTCGGGAGTATTGTGGATAAGCGGCTGGTATGGCTGCACGGAGAGGTGTCGAGCCCACCGCTCAGTCTCTCGGGAAGGCTTCGATTAGGCGAGTCGTTGCGCCGGCTCCAGCGAGGGGAATCGTTGAGTTTCCCCGTGTCGCGTCCGATGAGCACTGTCGGACCAAGGTGCCATGAGCTGCGGGTCATCGACCAGGGATCCAGCTGGAGGCTGATCTACCGAATCGACCCCGACGCCATTGTCATTCTGGACGTGTTCCGCAAGACGACGAGGGCCACCCCGGCTGCCGTGGTTGAACGGTGCAGGCGGCGTCTGCGAGCGTACGACAGCTTGCGGGAGGAAGGTGAGTGATTCCATGCGAGACAGCATCAAGACGAAGCTGGAGTCCGCGGGATGGCGCGTCGGGGATGCAGCCGACTTCGTCGGGCTGACTTCTGGTGAAGCGGCCTTTCTAGAAGTGCGACTCGACCTGGCGCTGTACCTCCGCGAACTGCGTCGAGCAAACGCATGGACTCAAAGCATGGTGGCGGAGAAGCTCGGCTCGAGCCAGTCGAGGGTGGCGAAGTTGGAGGCCGCCGACCTGTCGGTCTCGTTGGACCTACTCGTTCGGGCGCTGCTCGCGCTGGGCGCCACCCGCGAAGATGTCGGCCGGGTGGTTGCACGTGTGGCTTGATGCCTCGTCAGCAGCCAGGGTGCTCCAGCGTCTCGTTGACGCAGCTCGGGACAGCCCCTGACCGAACCGTCGACTCCAATACAGACCGGCGCCGTGGTCACTCCCGCCGCCGGGAACGAACGACCTGCCGTTGACAACCCCTTGCGCGGGGGGGGGGGATTATGTGCTCAAATGTTCGCCAGTGCTCAGTCGCACTCTGAGCGGAAAGCTGCATAGATCGGGGGGGAACTGGTCTTCGTACCGGCGTGTTAGCCTGCGCCACAATCCCTCCCGGTTCTGGTGACTCCCCTTCAGCGTGCCGTCGCTTGCACCGACTGTGAGTGTCTGCTGCTGACTATGACGTCGACTACCAAGGGGGAACGCGAGGATGAATACGCCGGCGACTGGGAGAAGCACCTCGAAGAAGACCAGGCCCAGCTTGGAGCCGGGAAGGGCCCGGGTCTTGCGTGTATGGCTGCTTTTCCTGCTCGCCCTGCTGTTGCTCCTTGCGGTCGGAGTCGCCCCGTCGTTCGGGGCCGTTCTCCGCGAGGACCAGGGCCTCACCTCCGACGCCACCGAAACGACCACCCTGGCGACCGACCTCGAGACTGACGCCGCGGTAGTCGCCGAACTGCCCGAGAGCCGCACGGCATACTCCTGCGAGTACGAGCTCTCCGACGGCTCGCGCAAGGTCGAGGTCTACTCCGAACCCGTGAACTACCGGGACGAGGACGGCACCTGGCAGTCCTTCGACGGCGCTCTTCAGGCCTCCA
>JAKAHF010000316.1 GCA_021815245.1 Actinomycetes bacterium | reverse complement strand
CGTAGAAGTACGGCGAGAATCCCTGTCGAAAACACGTTCCTAACCTCCGGAGTACCTATGCCCAGCACCAAAGCACCCACCGCCAGCGCGACACCCTCTGCGGGCTTTCAGAACGCCCCTCAGAACGGCGCAGCGCCCACCCCCGGCACCGCCCTAGCACCCCTGCCCATTGGCGGCTCTGGAGCCGTCGCATTGCCTGCCGAGTTGGCTGCCGAAATGGCCGCCTACGCGAAAGACGAAGCAGCCGCCGAGCGCCCCTCGGTCAGCAAGATCAGCCTGCGCGGCGGGATGCTGAGCTATCAGCAGCAGCCCATCGCGAACAACATCTTGCCGTGCATCGTCTTGATCGCAGCGCATCGCAACGCCTACTACGATCAGCCGTTCGATCCGAACAATCTCCAGAACCCTGTCTGCTTCGCGCTCAGCGAGGACGGCGAGGGCATGGAGGCGCACGAGAACGTGCCGGACGACAACGTGCCCGACGACGACCCCGAGAAGGATCGCCCTGGCCCGCGTTCGTGCGAGGGCTGCGCGATGAATGCGTGGGGGAGCGACCCCAAGCCGAACTCGCGAGGCAAGGCGTGCAAGGAGACTCGCCGGCTCGTGCTCATCCCCGCCGCCAGCGTCGGCAGCGTGGAAGAGTGCCTCAAGGCCGAGCTCGCCATCCTGGATTGCCCGGTGACCTCCGGCAAGAACTACAGCAACTTCGTGAACGGCCTTGCCGCCAGCGCGAACGTCCCGCCGTGGATCACCATCACCAACATCAGCACGGAGCGCGACCCGAAGACGCAGTTCAAGGTGACCTTCACCCCCATGAGCGTCGTGCAAGACCCGGCCATCATCACTGCGCTGCGCAAGCGCAAGGACGACGCGCTGCGTCTGGCTCTGACTCCGTACGACGAGGTTGCTTCCACGAACAGCGGCAAGATGGCCGAGGGCGCGGGGGCGAAGACCAAGTTCTGATCTCATGCTGCCGGTAGGTTGTCTCCTCCCTCGATCGCGCCGGCAGACCCGACATGTAGATCGCCCCGGAGTGGCTTCCCGCAGTTGCCTTCTCCGGGTTCTTTTATTCGCCACAACGCCCTGTCTGACAGTACAATGTGGCTTGACCTGAGCATGTGACTAACTGCTCCCCGCAAGGGAAAGGAGAACTCTTTGATCACAATTGACTTTGAAACCGAGGCCATCAATGGCAACCCTGTGTTCACGCCTCCGAACCCGGTCGGCGTGTCTATCAAGTACGGCTCCGCTCCTTCGGGGTATTACGCCTGGGGGCATCCGACCAAGAACAACTGCACGTTCGCCGAGGGGCGCGCTGCACTTCTCGAGGCTCTGGAGAAGGCCGATGCCGATGAGGGCTGGCTGGCTCACAACGCCCCGTTCGAGATGGCCATACTTCGGGAGTACTTCAAGTACACTTCGAAAGACCCCAAGAAGGTGCATGACACTCAGTACCTGATCTACCTGTACGATCCGTACGCCTTCAGCTTCTCGTTGAAGCCCAGCGCCGAGCGCATCCTGGGCCTGCCGCCTGACGAGCAGACCGAACTCAAGGAGTGGATTCTGCGCAACGTCCCCGAGGCCAAGGAGAAAGATTGGGGCGCGTATATCTGCCGCGCCCCAGGTGACCTCGTTGGCAAATACGCTGAGGGTGACACCGACCGTACCTTCCTGCTCTACGAGAAGCTGCGCCCCAAGATCGAGGAGACTGGTCAGTGGGGAGCCTACGCGCGCGAGCAGCTTCTGTGCCCCATTCTTTGCCAGTCTACCTTGCACGGGGTCAGACTCGATATGGAGAAGTTGGAACGTGACATCTCAATCTATAAGGCGGCGCAAGCGAAGGCTGATGAGTACATTTTCTCACGGCTTGGACAGTTTGACCTGGACAAGGATGCAGCGCTCGCGGATGCGTTGGACCGCGCGGGGCAGGTCACCGAATGGGTGCTCACTCCGACTGGCCGGCGGTCGGTCGCTCGGAAAAACTTGGTTGGCCGAGTGCGCGATCCTCTCATCCTTGCAGCGCTCGCATACCGTGGTGTTCTCGAGACATGCCTTGGAACGTTTGCTGGCCCGTGGCTGGCTCAGGCGATCCGGGAAGGGGGCCGTCTGCACCCCCAATGGAATCAGGTGCGTGGTGATCGAGGCCAGGATGGGGACATCTCCGGAACACGAACTGGTCGCATGTCATGCCGTGCCCCGAACCTTCAGAACCCACCGAATGACTTTGAAGGTCTGGTGATCCCGGATTTCATCAAGGAGTTCATTGACGAGATGTCTCGGCTGCACGGCTGCGTCATCCCCTACGTGATGCAGATGCGCTCGTATCTGCTCCCCGACGAGGGCCACATCTGGCTCAAGCGTGACTTCTCCGCGCAAGAAATGCGCATCATGGCCCACTTCGCCGAAGGGAAACTGTTTGATGCCTTCAAAGCCGACCCCCGCACCGACCCTCACGTCGCAGTCCAAACGCTTATCAAGGAACTTACAGGAATTGAACTGCCTCGCAAGTATGTCAAGATTACAGGGTTCGGCATTATGTATGGGCGCGGTGTGGCGAGCACGGCCGCTGCCCTCGGGATTTCTGATGACGAAGGTCGCAGCGTGCGTGATGCTTACTTCGCCGCTCTACCTGAAATTCGGTCCCTCAGCGCTGGCACTCGTGCCCGAGGGCGAAGTGGAGGGTTCATCCGAACCTGGGGTGGCCGAATCTACTACCGTGAGCCCAATGAAGAGCGAGACCTCTCGTACAAGCTCTTGAACTACCTCATCCAAGGCTCGGCCGCCGACCAGACCAAGCAATCGGCGATCGATTGGGAGCACATCCGCAAGCCGACCGACACGCTGCTCGCGATGGTGCACGACGAGTTCAACATCTGCGCCCCGGCTGAAGACGCCCCAGACGCGATGTTCCGGTTGCGGGAGGCAATGGATGCTCCACGTTTCGACGTGCCTTTCGCGAGCGAGGGGTACTCCGGCCCGAATTGGGCTGACATTGAGAAGTGGAAGGATGAGTGATGGATCTCGGCACCGCAACGAACGAGGCGTTGAACGACGCCAAGACGAAGATATCGCTGGCGATTGGCAAGCCTGTCGCCATCGCGCTGCATGTCGTCGTGCTTGGGGAGAACGCCCAGCCGGAGGGCGTGTTCCTCGGCTCTAGCTTCCCCATGACCCCGCAGACGGTGATGCCGCTGATGCAGGGTCTGCTCATGTCTGTAGCGCAACAAGGAGCTCCCATCAATGGCCGACCCAACTAAGTCGATCCGCTGGTCTTTCTCACAGTGGGAGAACTATAATGGATGTCCCGCGCGTTGGCGATACAAGTCGGTCCTCAAGCTACCGACCACTCCACCAGGGCCGGCTGCCGCCCGAGGGCTGGAAATGCACGATCGCGCAGACAAGTACATCTCTGGCCAAATCGACGATCTCGATCCTCCCAGCAAGATGTTCGGCAGCAAACGACCCGTGCTCATCACCGACAAGTACCGAGCCGTCCTAGACACTTTCAGGAACCACGAGAATGGCGATCGCTGGGCAGAAAAGAAGATGCACTTCGACGAAGATTGGCATCTCACCGGGGGCGTCTCTTCGCCGCTCACACGTTGCATCATGGTTCTTGACGCAGCCCGATGCTCTTCCGGAGTCCTTTACATCGGCGAGTGGAAGTCCGGCAGCCCCAAGGAAACCCATGCCGACCAGCGAAAGCTCTACGCTCTGGGCGGACTCCGTCGATGGCTCGTGGATGAAGTAGTCGTCACCACGTACTACTTCGAAGACACAGCCCCGCCGGAGAGGCTCGTGGTGAAGAGCACGGCGGAAGACAAGCTGCGGGCGCTCTGGAAGGGGCGGGTGGAGCAGATGCAGAACGACCAAATCTGCGCCCCCAAGCCGAGTCGTGACTGCCAGTGGTGTGACTTTGCGAAGACGAAAGGTGGCCCATGTCAATTCTCGTGATCTGCGCAATCGCGCTTCTTCTCCTCTACCTCAACGACCTGGAGCAGTTTCCTGGCGAAGGAGATTGATATTGAGCAGAAGGTGATCGATTGGGCCATCGCCCTCGGTTGCCTCTGCCTCAAGCTGAACCTCATAGGGAATACGGGGTGGCCCGACCGCGTGTTCCTCTACGCGGGCAGGATAGTGCTGATAGAGTTCAAGCGCCCTGGGGAAGACCTCAAGCGTAATCAGCCTGCCCTTATAGAGGAATTGGTTAGACTCGGCTTT
>JAKAHF010000315.1 GCA_021815245.1 Actinomycetes bacterium | reverse complement strand
AAAAACTAGAACTCCCCTCTTCCGCGCCGGGTGGCGGAAGAGGGGAGTCTACTTGTGGGAAAGAGGGCGCAGCACTTCCCGTGTCTTAGTTTGCCAAAACACACTTCGTTTGTAAATAGCTAAACGAAGGTTAGTTAAGAAGTTCCCACTTAATGAATCAAGGTTCCATTAGACAGGACCCGCGCGACATAGAACGGTCGTGGGGGCGCCGAAAAGGCTGTGCCGGCACCGCGTGGGGCGCCGGCACAGCCACTGGTTACGCTCTACAGAACGACCAGAGGATCAGAGACACTTCGCCACATGCGCGGTGAGCTCGCCGAGCCGGTAGGTGTAGCTGCCCAACTCATTGTCATACCAGCCGAAGATCTTCACGTGCGTCAGTGGGACCCGGTACTCCTTGCCTTCGAGGGTAAGGTCGACGAATCCGGTGCGGGTGTGTGTCTCGGCGGCTTCGATGACCACGGCAGCGTTTTCGCCGAGCATGTCGGCCGACACGTTCTGCTCCTCGGTGTACTTGACCAGCCCCAGCGCCTCGCCTTCGGCGGCTTCGCGGTAGATGGCGTTAATGTCATCGCGGTCGATCGAGACCGTGCCGTCGGGCGACGACTCGCTCTGGAATGTCACGTTGAGGATGATGAGACTCACGCTCGAGGTTGGGATGCGCACCGAGTCGGCCATGAAGCCGATGCGGGCGATCTCGGGCATGACCTTCTCGAGGGCGCTCGCCGCGCCGGTGGAGTAGATGACCACATTGCCCATGGCGCCGCGCTTCTTGCGCATGTCTTTCTCGCCTGAGGCCGGCACCGCGTCGAGTACGGGCTGGCTGTTGGTGGCCGCGTGAATGGTGCTCATGCCCGCGGTGATCATGTTGCGGGTGAGGTCGCGGTTGAGGAGCGGCCGCATCATATGGGCGAGACCGGTCGTGGTGCACGAAGCGGCCGAGACGACCTTGTGCTTCGCCGGGTCGAAGTCGGTGTGATTGATGCCGCTGATGAGCATGACCGAGTCGTCGGGCTGAGGCACGCCCTTGGTCTTGCTCTTGAAGGGAGCGCTGATCAGCACGGCGCGCGCGCCGGCGGCGAGATGGCCGCGGAGCGAGCCCTTGGGATCGTCGGCCGGAGGATGCGGGTCGCGGAACTTGCCGGTGCAGTCGACCACCAAGCTGATGCTGTTCTCGCGCCAGGGGATGTCCTTGGGGTTGCGCACTTCGCGCAGGAACACGATCTCCTTACCGTGTGCCTTGACGATACCCTCCGACTCGCTGATCACCTTGCAGTCGGGACGGCCCTGGCAACCCGCGAGATACCGGTGCAGAGCCCCATAGGTCGTGTCTTTGGAGAGATATTCGACGATGGACTGAAGCGACGTCCCTACCGGTCGTCCCACATTGACCACAAACCGGTCGAAGTCGTCATGAGCGAGGTGGTACCAGAGCGTGAGCTTGCCGATCCTCCCTAGCCCATTGATGCCCAGCGTTCTCGGAGCACTCATCCGTCCTTCCCTTTCTAGTCGGACATTTGCGCTCGTTTCGGAATGGCGCTTCGAGTACCTCCGGACCCTTGTGACCGCGCTGGACTCAGCCAGTCGCAGCCTGTGTCGGCCCGAACGCCATTTCGGAACGAGCTCCTTCTATGCTTATCATCCCACCGGCAGGTGAGACGTCTCAGCCAAGATCGGCACGGCCCCCAGAAAGATGTTGCCAGTGCGGCCGTCGATCGACAGCCAATCTCCCGCCTTCAACTCTGCTCCCGCAAGGCGCGCGATACCCTGATGTTCGAGCACCTCGAGGCCGCGGCAGTCGACCACTGCCGTCTTGCCGAGGCGCTTGGCCGTGACCGCCGCGTGTGAGGTGGCGCCGCCGCGGGCGGTGAGCAGTCCGTTCACCCGCGTGATCATGGCGATGTCCTCGGGGACCGTATCGGGCCGCAATAGCACGATATCCTCAGCGGGCGAGGCGGCGAGCAGGGTCTCGATCTGCTGCATGTTGGTCGCCACGCGCCCCGAGAACGCTCCTCCCGACACGCCCATGCCGACACCCACGGGTTGGCCGAATTTGGGTGCCGCCGGGTCGAAGAACGGGGCCTTGTCGCGCTGTTCGTGCACCATGGCGCGCTTCTGCAGGATATACAGGTCTTTGCCCGAGGCCGATTCGAACGTGAACTCGATCTCCTGCGGGTCGTACTCCCGTTCGCCGACCAGATCGCGGGCGACCTCATAGAGGGCGCGGTACACGTCGGGATAGTCCTTTTCCAAAGAATGCTCGAGGCCCCGATAGGTGGGGCTGCCGAGCCGCTGGGCTTCGGAGATGGGCCATGGATACACGAGACCGCCGACCAAGTCCTCACCCTGGCTGCGCACGGTGAAATCGCCAAACAGGCGCACCCGGCTGCTGTAGGGCTCCAGGGGGTTGCGGGTGAAGGTCACGCCCGAACCCGATTCGCGGCTGAGGTTGCCGAAGACCATACGTTGCAGTACCACTGCCGTACCCCATTCCGCGGCCACTCCCAGATAGCGGCGGTAGAGCTTGGCCTCGGCGGCGTCCCACGACTCGAGCACCTTGCGCACGCACGCCACCACCTGCCTGAACGGTTCGTCGACGAATCGCACGCCCTGTTGACGCGCCCGGGCCTTGTAGGCCAGGGCCAGCTCGCGCATGACATTGGGCGGAAAGTCCAGCTTGCGCTCGATGCCGTACTTCGACTTGAACTCGGTCATGATGTCGTCGAAGAAGTCGCGTTCGATGCCCGATGCCATGGCCCACGACTGCAGGAACCGGCGATACGAGTCCCACGCCGCCCACTCGAAGCCGGGTTTGCGCGACAGGGCGTCGGCGAGATCGTCGTTGAGACCCACGTCCATGAACGTGGCCATGAGCCCCGGCATCGAGATGGCGGCTCCCGAACGCACCGACAGGGTGAGCAAGCGCTTGGGGTCGCCGAGGTGCAGTCCGGTCTCCTTCTGCAGGTGGGCGACGGCATTGCGGATGCGCTCGATGGTGTCGTCATAGAGCGGTTTGTAGGCCATCGCAGGCAGGGAGCTGAAGAGCTCGGTGGAGAGGATGAATCCATGGGGCACTTGATGACCGTACGAAGCCATCTGTTTGAGCCCCAGGCCTTTGAAGCCCAGGGTCATCTGGTCGTCGACACCGGGACGCGGTTGGTGCAGCGACGAAACGAGCCGCTCGGGATCGTAGTTCATCATGCGCGTGAGGGCATGGTTGCTCAGCCGGCCCGTGAGGGTGGAGATCTGACGCAGCATGGCCGACACGTAGCGGTCGAGGGCCTGCATGCCGAGCGCCGAGACGAGCACCTCGCGCAGCACCATCTCGGCCACCGCATCGAGCGACATGCATCTCCACTCACACTGGCGCGGGTCGTGCTCGAGCACGGTGTGCAGCACTTGGTCGTGGCTGAGGATAGAGTTGCGGCTGAGTTCGGTCACCGAGCCGACGATGAACTGGAACACGTTGCGGTACTGGTGGAACGTGAAGTTGTGACTGCCGAACCCCGACTCGAGCAGCCGCAGGTTGGCGCCCAAACTGCGGGAGTCGACGCCGTCGGTGACGAGGGCGCGCTCGAAACGCCTGATCGACGCGGCCATGCGCCTGAGCGAATCGCGCGTCACATACGAATCGGCCCCCTGGCTGACGACGTCATCGAGCAGACGGGCGACGAGATTCTCGACCCTGAACGACAGGCCGAGCGCGTCGAATTTCG
Organism: Actinomycetes bacterium; assembly: GCA_021815245.1. The sequence continues at coordinate 509 of JAKAHF010000315.1, read as the reverse complement.
GCTCGGTGTAGGTGCCGTACATCGACGGGATGCCGGCCGCGATGTGGCGCTTCTGGTAGATGTTCTCGACGGCGGTCGAGGTCCCGGGGCTGAGGATGATGGCCTGTAGCTCCTCGAGAATCGTCAGGGCGATGTCGAGCAGATGGTCGCGATCGGCCGAGTCGGGATGTTTCTGCCACGAGGTCAGGGCTTTGGCGAAGCGGGCCCTGGTCGCGGCCTCGAGCCGCAGGTGGTGCGCGACGGCGGCGCCGATGCTGTCGGCCGACAACGAGTACTTCTGCGTCAGCAGTTGATGGGTGCGCAGCATCAGCGAGACGCGACGGTGGCCGCGCGGCTGGCCGTTGGCCGGTGTGCCGCCGGGCAACCGCGCCAAGAGGCTCTCGAGTTCCTGAGGCGAGAGCTTCGCCAACCTGCCGATGAAGGCCTCGACGCGGGCCGGATCTCGCTCAGCGCCGGCGTCGCCACTCTTCTCGGCGAGCAGATCCCACAGGGCGAGAAGAACCTGGTGG
>JAKAHF010000314.1 GCA_021815245.1 Actinomycetes bacterium | reverse complement strand
ACAAAACCCTGGAAGGAGAGGTCGAACAGCTTGCCCCAGCCATTCGCCTCACGGCGCCGGTAGACCTCCTCACCCTGCGCGTATCCATACTGGGGTTGGCCGGCCTGAGCCGCCGGGGGCGTGCTGTAGCTAGACTGAGAGCCGTACTGCGCCCCATAGCTCTGCTGCTGCGAGTAGGCGGGCTGAGCGCTCGGCGGGGGGGTCGACGGGCGCGGAGCCTGATAGGCCGCGGCGCCTGCTGCCGCCGCCCCAACCGGGGCGGCTGCCGTGGCCGGCGGCATGCGGGTGCCGCATTTTTCGCAGAAGTCACCCGAAGTCTGGACGTTGCCACAGTTCGCGCATGTTCTTACCACGTCAGCCACTGCGCCTCCTCTGTCGGTGTCGTCTCACAGGTACAAGGTACGTTCCCGCACCATCGCTGTCAATCAGCCAAGCGCGCCGATCAGGGAGCGCCGCACACAAACGGTCCTACAGGGGAGCCGGTAACCGGCCGATAACCAGTGTGTCCGCTGCTATTCGTCTGTGCAGTATTTGAGAGAGTGCGCTATTGTGAACATCTACGGTAGAAGAATGTTGCGCAAATATCGTCATTCGTACACCCAAACCGGCCGGCACGCTGGATCAGGACAACGCGCGACGTTCCGGAAAGGTCTGGGTTGATGGGCACCAAACCGCTTTCCCGGCCCCGAGCCCGCCAACTCGCGGCCATGGCCATAGATGCAGCGCTTGTAGTTGCTCTGTACTACTTGGTGCTCAACTTCAGGTTTGCCGGCAGCTTCAGCGACTGGCAGTACTGGTCGACCAATTTTGGCATCTTCGCGGCCATCGCCGTGGTCGTGCATCTTCTCATCAACTGGTTCAGCGGCGTCTACACCATTCTCAGCCGCTATATGAGCTTGACCCAAGCGGTTCGCGTGGGGCAAGCGGGTATTCTTGCCACCGCCCTGCTCTACCTCTTGGCCGTCGTCTGGCCGCTATTCACCGCCGACAACAGCTACCTCATCCCACGCTCGGTGGTCTTCGGCGGGGGCGTCATGACGGTGATGCTGATGATCGGTGCCCGATTCGCGCGCCGGGTCTTCTACGAGATCACACGGCAGCCGGAAGAGGCCGCCGACCGGCTGCTTCTGGTCGGCGCCGGACAGGCCGCCGATATGCTCACCCGGGAGATACGGCGCACTCCTTCACTCAATACCACCGTCGTCGGCCTGGTCGACGACCGTTCCAGTCTGCAGAACATGACTCTGCAGGGCTTCCCGGTCTTGGGCCGCATCTGCGATGCTCCCGAGATCGCTCGGAAGCATGAGGTCACCCAGATCATCGTGGCCATCCCCTCTGCCACGGCCGAGCAGATCGTAGACATCTACCGGTTGTGCAAGCCGGCGGGCGTGCCTATCAAGATCCTCCCCAGCCTGGCCGAATTGGTCTCGGGCACCGTCAGTTTGGGTGATGCCCGCGACCTCGACATCAAAGACCTCCTCGGCCGTCCGAATATCGAGACCAACGTTGGCGCCATCTCGGAGTACATCCAAGGTCACACGGTTCTGGTGACCGGCGCCGGTGGGTCGATCGGCTCCGAGTTGTGCCGGCAGATCGCCAAGTTCAGTCCACGAAGGCTCGTCGTCATCGACCACGACGAATCGTCTCTGTATGCCCTTCACGAGAGCCTGCAGAACATCGGCTTCCGTCAGTACGTGCTCTATCCGGCCAGCATCCTGCACGAGCGCAAGCTCGAGAAGATCTTCGCCCAGCACCGTCCCCGGTTGGTGTTCCACGCGGCCGCTTACAAGCACGTGCCGCTCATGGAGCTCAGCCCCGATGAGGCGGTGCTCAACAACGTCAGGGGCACATGGAACGTGGCCCGTATGGCCGCGCGCTATGGCGCCGAGAGGGTCGTCAACATCTCCACCGACAAAGCCGTCGAGCCCGTCAATGTCATGGGCGCGACAAAACGCGCCGGCGAGCTGATCGTGCGCATGGTCGGCCGCCAGCATCCCGACACGCAGTACGCGTCGGTGCGGTTCGGCAACGTGCTCGGCAGCCAGGGCAGTGTCATCCCCATCTTCAAGAGCCAGATAGAAAGCGGCGGACCGCTCATCATCACGCATCCCGACATGACCCGCTATTTCATGCTCATCGAGGAGGCCGTTCAACTCGTTCTGCAGGCCGCCATCATGGTCGACGACGAGGAAGCGTCACTCGAGGGCTGCCTCAACACCTTCATTCTCGAGATGGGCAACCCGGTGTCGATCGTCGATCTGGCGCAACGCATGATCGACTTCTACTGGAACGACGAACGCCATTCTCTCGGAGTGGAGTTCTCGGGACTGCGTCCGGGCGAGAAGATCGACGAGAGGTTGACGTACTCGTTCGAAACGGCCGAGAAGACATCGCATCCGCTCGTCAAACGAGTGTTCGCGTCGTCTCACACAGGTGAATCGAACGACGATGGCGAACAATTCGAACAGTTGATCGTGAAACTGCTCGAATTGGCTGAGGAACATAGTGAGCCCGGCGCTATTATCAGTGCGCTGGTCGATTGTGTACCCGACTATGTTCCGCAAGAACGACCCGCTACGAAGAGACCTATGGTAGCGGTTTAGACTGACAGTCGAATCTGTTACACTCACACGTTACAGCGTCAAGGAGGGTCATATGGTCAAGCGAGTGATACTTCTCGTCCTGGGATCGTTGGTCATCACCTTGCTGGTCGGGGCGGTGGCCATGGCGTGGACTCCACAGGACATCTACAACGATTTCGCCGCCAACGGCAAGCTGACGAGGGACTACACCACGGCCGAACTGCGCGCCTATCTGAACGACCCCACGCTGGCGCAGTACGGCGACCAAGACATCAAAGACCGGCTCGACAGCGCAGTCAAGGAGATCATCGACCGCGACGAGTTCCCCTTCACGGGCTTCCAGATCGCGATGGCAAGCATCGTGGTGGTTCTTCTGATCGGCGGTGGAATCGCTCTCAGGCTCCTGTCGCGGTCCCGCAAGTCACGGCAACAGTCCTAGTCGGCGGCCTCGCGGCCGGTGACCGGGCGTGTGGTCCGCAACCACCGCCTCAGATGAAGGGCATCGCCTAGCTGGCGACGCGCGCCCATTTCTAAGCTACTGGTCGGTGCCCATCGCCGGCCTTGTGGCTGTGTGGATGTGGCTCGTCTTTTCCTACGGCGGCTACATCCCCCTCCACTGGCTGCCGGCGGGGTTGGCGCTGGGACTGTTCGGCCTCGTGGCTGCGCTCCTGGGAGGTTATCCGCAGCGTCCGGGTCAACTCTCGCTCGCCGTGTTGGCGGCATTCGGCGCCTACGCGATCTGGGTGGCGCTGTCCGCCCTGTGGGCGGAGTCGGCGACTCGGGTCTGGATGGAGAGCGGCCGCACGTTCATGTACCTGCTGATCGTGGCGCTCGCTCTTCTCTACTTCACCGACCCGGCGGCCCGGCGGGTGTTTCGCTATTTGGTCATGGCGGCCGCTTTGGCCGTGCTGCTGGCCTGCGTGGTGAAACTCTGGACGACCGCCGACGTCCTCTCCCTCTTTCAGGACAAACGCTTCTCGTATCCGGTCGGTGCCTCGAACCACGTCGGCACATTGGTCCTGGTGTCGTTCTGGCCTCTCATGTGGATCGCGTCAACTCCCAAGGAGCGGTCGCTCGTGCGCGGCCTGGCGCTGGGCGTCGCCACCGGCTTGCTTGGCCTTGCTCTCATGACCCAGTCGCGCGGCGCGGTTTGGAGTCTCGGCATCTCGCTCATCTTCATGTTCCTCATCTCCCCGGCGCGTCTGCGTCTTCTCTTCTACCTGGTCGTGCCCGGATTGCTCATGGCCTACGCCTTCCCCCAGCTCAACCGGTACTGGCTTGAAGGGCCCGACGTGGTCGGTGGCGGCGTCGCGGCGCGCACGCTCCTGGTGGCCACCGTGGTCGCCGCCTTCATGGGCATGATTCTCGCTCTACTCGAACGCTGGGTGAACGTCAGTCTGCGTATGAAGGCCATCTTCGGCTCGGTCATCGCCATCGCCGTGCTCGGCGGAGCCATCTACTGGGGCGTGAGCACTACGAGCGAAGGAGGCGGACCGGTCAACTGGGCCTCCCAGACCTGGAGACAGTTCACGGGCGAGAACCACGTCGATGCGGCTGCCCAGGGAGCCTCCCGCTTTGCGTTGGTCTCGTCCACCGGCAGAGTGCAGATCTGGAGAGTGGCGATCGAGGAATTCAAGGACTCCCCTG
>JAKAHF010000313.1 GCA_021815245.1 Actinomycetes bacterium | reverse complement strand
TAGTTGAGGTCGCTGGGCAGGTCGATCAACACCGGGCCGGGCCGACCCGTACGCGCGATGTGGAACGCTTCGTGCACGATGCGCGGGATGTCCGCCGCCTCCTGGACCAGGTAGCTGTGCTTGACCACCGGGAGCGTGATGCCGGTGATGTCGGCCTCTTGGAAGGCGTCGGTGCCGATCAGCGACCGGCGGACCTGTCCGGTGATGGCGACCAGAGGCACGCTGTCCATGTAGGCGTTCGCTATGCCGGTCACGAGGTTCGTGGCGCCGGGACCCGAGGTAGCGAGGCAGACACCCACCTTCCCCGAGGCCCGCGCGTACCCGTCGGCGGCATGAACGGCCCCCTGCTCGTGCCGTGTCAGTATATGGTCGAGGTCGAAATCGTACAGCGCGTCGTAGACAGGGATGACCTGACCTCCGGGGTACCCGAAGATCACCTCCACTCCCTCGTGCTGAAGAGCCGTTAGGAGAGCTATCGATCCTTTCATAATGCGGTCTCGCTCCATTCCATGCTCAGGAAACCATGCGACAGGGCGGACGCGTGGGGAGTGGTGACCGAAGTGCGGATGCGGGGGTCGTGCCCGCCGCGGCTCACACCTGTCCGGAGCCGGAGCAATCCCCGCCGAGGACCGCGCCGGTGTCCGCTCCCGACACCAGGGCTACGTAGCGCCCCAGCACTCCCCCGAGCTTCCGCACCGGGGGTTGCCAGGCAGCCCTCCTTTCGGCGAGCTCGGCGTCGGTGACGTCGAGGCTGATGCGCCGTCCGGGGATGTCGATGGAGATGACGTCGCCCTCGCGCACGAGCGCGATCGGGCCGCCGTCGTGGGCTTCGGGAGCCACGTGGCCGATGCTGGCCCCTCGGCTTGCACCGCTGAACCGGCCGTCGGTGATGAGCGCCACCTTCGAGTCGAGACCGGCGCCGGCCAGAGCGGACGTGGGGGTAAGCATCTCGGGCATGCCGGGGCCGCCCTTGGGGCCGACGTTTCGTATCACGACCACGCAACCGCCGGCGATCTCGTTCTTCTCGATGGCATCGACCAACGATGCCTCGTCCTCGAAGAACCGCGCGGGGCCCTGATGCACCAGCATCTCGGGCAGGACGGCCGCTTCCTTGACCACGCATCCCTCGGGCGCCAGGTTGCCGAAGAGGATGGCCAGGCCACCGGTGACGTGATGGGCCTCGGCGAGCGGACGGATGATGGCGGCCTCGCGGACTTCCGCGGGGCCGTACTGGGTCGCGAGATCAACCCCGGCGATGGTGGGAACCGAACCGTCGATGAGATCCTTCTCGGCGAGGCGGTGCAACACCGCCATGACGCCACCCGCCCGGTGCAGGTCCTCCATGTGGTCGGGACCGGAGGGAGCGAGCTTGACGATGTGGGGCACCCGCGCCGAGACCTCGTTGAACGTCTCGAGGGGCAGATCGATGCCCACCTCGTGGGCGATGGCTTCCAGGTGCAGCACGGTGTTGGTCGAGCACCCCAGAGCCGCGTCGAGTGCGAGCGCATTGTGCAGGCCGGCAGCCGAGAGGAAGCGCCGCGCACCCCACCCGTTGAGCGCCACGGTGACGGCCTGGGCGCCCGTCTGGCGCGCAAGTGCCAGCCGGGCCGAGAACGGCGCCGGGATGGTGGCGTCGCCGGGGAGGGCGAGACCCAACGCCTCGGTGAGGCAACTCATCGAGTTGGCAGTGAAGAGACCGGCGCACGAGCCGCATGTGGGACAGGCCGATTCCTCGAGTTCGCAGAGGTCGTCGGCCGACATACCGCCGCTGAAGTAGCTGCCCACGGCTTCGAAGACATCCTTCAGATCGACCTTCTTGCCGCGGAAGTCACCCGCCAGCATGGGACCGCCCGACACGATGACCGCCGGCACGTCCAAGCGCGCAGCCGCCATGACCATGCCGGGCACCACTTTGTCGCAGTTGGGCATGAGCACGACACCGTCCAATCCGTGACCCTTGACCATGATCTCGACCGAGTCGGCGATGGTCTCGCGGGAAACGAGCGAGTAGTTCATGCCCTCGTGGTTCATGGCGATGCCGTCGCAGACGCCGATCACGTTGAACTCGAGCGGGATGCCCCCCGCCTGCCAGACGCCGAACTTCACCTGCTCGGCGAGCGTGCGCAGATGCATGTGGCCGGGGATCAACTCGTTGTAGGAGTTCGCCACGCCGATGATCGGTCGGCCTTCGTCGGCCCGCGAGACGCCGAGCGCGCGCAGCAGCGAACGATGGGGCGCCCGGGCCGGGCCTTTCGTCACCTGTTCGCTGCGCATGGACATCATTCGGCTCCCCAGTCGGCTGGTAGCTCTGACCGTCTGACGGGGCGCCCGGGCGAGCGACAACTCGGCGGTGCCCCGTCCCAGCGACCGGCCCGCCGCATGCAGCGGCGGCCGACGGACGGTGAACTCGCAGTTTACAGGCTGGAGTGAGGTTTGCAAACCAACCGGCTCATCCCCGCACCCGCCCGTCCCGCCACGACTGCCAGCGCCTCGTCCCGCCACGCCGGCCGGCGCCCACCACAACACTCCGGCCACCCTGCTCCTCGCGGCAAATGGAGAGCATCACACCGATACGGCCGATTCCGGTGTCGCCTCACAAGGTGACGCCCCGAGAGGTTCTGCTAGCGTGAGATCGACCAGGGGGCGGCTGTGCGTGTCCGGGGCACCAGCCGCGGTGTGAAGCGCAGACGAATCGGGGAGAATAATGCGCGATTTCTGGACCGCCATGACAAGCCGGAGGCGAACGTCACCGGTGCGCCCGGAATCGTCGCTCGACCCGTTGCGCGTCGGAGCCTCCGTCCGCGGTCGGGACCCCAGCAACACAAGAAACGATCTGGACCGCCATCTGCTACCGGGTCGAGCGTCGGCGCGCCGCCGCGGCAGCCCGCAAGCCCACCGATTGGAGGAACGATGACCAACGAAGAGATGGCGAGGCTCCGCGACAGCGAGGTGCCGCGGGGACCCTTCAACGTGACGCACCTGTGCGCGGCAAAGGCCAAGAACGCCATCGTGACCGACGTCGAGGGACGGGACTACATCGATTTCGCCGCCGGCATCGGGGTCATGGGTGTCGGGCACTGCCACCCCAAAGTGGTGGCGGCGGCGCAGGATCAAGCCGCGCTCTTCTCGCACACGTGCTTCCACATCATTGCGTACGAGCCCTACCTGCGCCTGGCCGAGAAGCTGAACCAACTCGCGCCCGGGACCAGCCGCAAGAAGACCCTCCTCCTGAACTCAGGCGCCGAGGCCGTCGAGAACGCCGTCAAGATCGCACGCTACGCGACCGGCCGCGACGGGATCATCGCCTTCGAGGACGCCTTCCACGGGCGGACCTTGCTGACCATGACTCTGACCTCGAAGGTCATGCCCTACAAGAAGGGCTTCGGGCCCTTTGCCCCCGAGGTGTACCGCCTGCCCTACCCGTACTGCTATCGATGCCCGCTCGCGCTCGAGTATCCGTCCTGCGGCGTGGCCTGCGCCGAACTGGTGGCCGACGCCTTCAAGAACTACGCGGCCCCCGAGGATGTGGCCGCCGTGCTGGCCGAGCCGATCCTCGGCGAGGGGGGTTTCGTCGTGCCGCCACCGGAGTACTTTCCCCGCCTGAAGCAGATCTGTGAGGCGAACGGCGTGCTGTTCATCGCCGACGAAGTCCAGAGCGGGATCGGCCGGACGGGCAAGATGTTCGCCATCGAGCACTGGGGAGTGGAGCCCGACCTCATGACCTCGGCCAAATCCCTCGCCGCCGGCTACCCGCTGTCGGCCGTCACCGGTAAAGCCGAACTCATGGACGCGCCACACCCCGGAGGTTTGGGCGGCACCTACGGCGGCAACCCGACCGCCTGTCGCGCGGCACTGGCCGTCTTCGACATCATCGCCGAGCAAGACCTGCTCGCGCGCGCTGATGCCATCGGCGCCAAGCTGATGGCCGCCTTCGGCGAGATGGAGCGCGAGTTGCCGGTGGTGGGCGACGTCCGCGGCAAGGGCGCGATGGTGGCCTTCGAACTGGTGCTCGACCGCGACACCAAGGCTCCAGCGGGCGACCTCACCAAGGCGTTGGTGGAACGCTCGGTGCAGAAGGGGCTGCTGATGATCTCGGCCGGCACGTTCGGCAACGTCATTCGGCCGCTGATGCCGCTGACCACCGAGGACGACGTGCTCGAGCGCGGCATCGCCATCATCGGTGAGTCGCTGCGCGAGGTGACCCGCGAGGCGGGGCTCGCGTAGCCGACA
>JAKAHF010000312.1 GCA_021815245.1 Actinomycetes bacterium | reverse complement strand
CGACGATACACATTTCGCTCCCTACAAGAACATCACGCGCGCGCAGGCGATCAGCATGCTGGTCCGCACGGCCCAGCAACTCGGTGTCGGTCTACAACCGCCCACCGAGGCTTACTACGCGGGACTGGTCCCCAATTCGGTGTTTCACAACATCAACGATCCTGTTCACGGGACCAACATCCAAGTTGCCGAGATGAACAACCTCTTGTGGGGCCTATGGCCCGACGCCAACAACAAGTGGGACGTCTACGGCAAGGCTACCCGTGGAGAGATCGCTCACATCATGTGGCGGCTCGAGCAGAAGATGAGCGCGTCGACGACCACGACGTCGGCTTCGACGACCACGCAGTCGACCACCACAACGACGGTGCCGGTCACGACCACGACCAGCTCCTCGACTACGACGACTTCATCGACCACGACGTCGTCGACTACGACGAGCATACCGGCGACGACCACGACGACCGTCTCGGACGCGACCCTCCTGTTCAAAGACGACTTCTCCGACAGCGCGAGTGGTTGGCCTGTCGGCTTCACCGAGTTCACCTCGACTTCATACAAAGATGGCAAGTACTACATGGAATGCCAGGGAGCGACCGGCGGGTGGCGAGCTCCCGATTGGGAGATCGTCGATGCCCGCATTCTCGGTGACCTCACTCTGAAAGAAGGTTTGGGCGACGATTCCTGCGGCATCATCTTCAGGGAGAGAAACGGCGAGCTGTACGAGTTTGCCATCAACGCCAAGGGTCAATATGGGTTGTGGTATCGCACCAAGTCGAGCGTGTCGGTGATCGTGAGCTGGACGGCGTCTGAGGCGATCAATCTCGTGGGCGCGACCAATCACGTCGAGATCGTGCTCAAGGGCACCGTCTTCTCGTTCAGGGTCAATGGAACGCTTCTGCTTCAGATCGAAGACGCGACACTCAACTCAGGCGTTGTAGGCTTCACGGTCAACTCAGCCGGCTACTATCCGGTGAAGGCGACCCTCGACAACATCGAGGTCTGGACGCATTAGTATCAGCTCACCTTCTGAATCTTCGACCGAGCCCGTCATCCGCGGACGGGAACTCGGGTTCGTCATGGTGGCCCTCTTCGCCTCTCTCTTGCTGGCCGCCCTCGACCAGACCATCTTTGGCACGACGCTCCCAACTATCGTGGGAGAGCTGAACGGCGTCGACCAGATGCTGTGGGTCACCACCTCGTACATGCTGGCCGCGACCATAACCATGCCGATCTACGGCAAGCTGGGCGACCTGCTCGGACACAAGCCGCTGCTGTTCGGCGCTCTCGGCTTCTTCCTTGTGGGATCGGTCGTCGGAGGCCTGGCGCACACCATGCCCGTGCTCATCGGCGCCCGCGCCGTCCAGGGATTGGGCGGGGGAGGGCTCATGATCATGGCGCTGGCCATCGTGGCCGACATCGTGCCCCCACGCAAACGGGGCACCTACATGGGCGTGCTGGGCTCGGTCTGGTCATTCTCCTCGGTGCTCGGTCCCATTCTCGGCGGTTGGTTTGCTGATTCGGTGGGGTGGCGCTGGGCCTTCTGGCTCAACCTGCCCATCGGTGTCGCGGCTTTCATCTTCGTCTTGTTGTTCCTCAGAAAGCCGCTTCAGCAGACAGGTCGCGCCCGGCTCGACGTGTTGGGCATGGCTGCCATGGCCGTTGCGACGACTGCCATCATCCTCGTCATCTCGTGGGGCGGACAGCAGTACGCCTGGACGTCGTCGGTGATCTTGGCTCTTGGCGGCGTCTTCGTCGTGATCGGCGCGCTCTTCATCTACCTCGAGAGCAGAGCGGCGGAGCCGATTATTCCGCTGCATCTCTTCCGCGACCGCAACTTCAATCTGGCGACGGCGGGGGGCCTGCTCACCTCGATAGCCTTCATGGGCGTTGTCATCTACCTGCCGAGCTACCTGCAGATGGCCACGGGCCTCAGTGCCACCAAGTCGGGTCTGCTGCTCGTGCCTCTGACGGTGGGCATCCTCGTCGCCTCTCTCAGCACCGGGTCGCTCGCGAGCAGAACCGGTCGCTACAAGTGGATGCCGCCGACCAGCGGTGTTCTTATCGCCGTGAGTCTCTATCTGCTCTCCACGCTGACTCCCTCAACCTCGGTTTCGATCGCCTGTCTCTATCTGTTCCTTCATGGCGTGGGCAACGGCATCGGATTCCAGATCCTCAATCTCATCGTGCAGACCTCGTTTCCGGTGTCGCAAGTCGGGACGGCCACCGGCGGGCACAGCTTCTTCAGGCAGATCGGAGCCTCGTTCGGATCGGCCGTGGTGGGAGCGTTGTTCACAAGTCGTCTCATCAGCCTGCTGGCTGAGAGGTTGGGGGGTCTCGGAGGGGCTGCTGGAACGCTCGACCCCAACTCGCTGACGCCCGCACTCGTGGCTCAGCTGCCGACCGAGGTGAAGAACGCCATCGTGACTTCCTACAACGAGGCGCTCACTCCGGTCTATCTCTACATCGTGCCGCTCATGGTGCTGGCGACCATACTGTTCATGTTCATCAAAGAGCGCCCGCTGGCTCTCACCAACGAGCGGCCCTCGACCGAACGACTCGTGAGCGAGTCGGAGGTAGACTAGATAGTAGGCGTGCCCGCACGGACGGGCGGCAGGTGGCAAGGAGGAACCGGCATGGACGACCCGCAGCATCCGGCTACCGACAAGAAGCGCGAAGCCCAGTTGCGCAGAGTGGCGGCCGGCATGGGTCTGGCTCTGCGCAAGTCACGCGCCCGTGATCCCATGCGCATGGACTTCGGCTGCTACCGCATCGAGAACCTTGAAGGCGACTATGTGGTCACCGGCAAGTTCCCGTACAACTACTCGCTCTCTCTTGACGCTGTCGAAGAAGTGCTCGACGAGCTTCAAGCCTCCAAGGACGACGCCGAACTCCAAAAGGCATGGGAGGCGGTGCATGGTGCATCGGGTTCCTCCGACGCCAAATGGAGGCGCGGCGAGCGGTAGGGCAGCTCGGCTGCACCGCCGTTCGGCATGGCGGCGAGAGATGATGCTACGTGGTCGGCGTAGGTATGACGAAGTACACCCCGGCCTCGCTGCTCTGGTGTGACGACATGGCGACGTCGTCGGTGGACGACGCGGAGACCTGCACAACCGTGTCGACCACGACGTACTGGTAGCCGGCAAGAAACGCGCGGCGCTCGTCGGTGGCCGGGAGTTCGATGAATCCGGCGCCGTCCCAGAGGTAGGCGACGGCCGCGGGGGCCATCGGCTGAAGAGGGTCGGCTCGGCTCTGAGCGCACGAGAAGCAGTGGATCGCCCCCGGCAGCGCAGGTGTCGCGAGCGCGATCATGCTCGAAGGACCGACGAGGTCGATGGCGGCAAACAACTCCTGTCCGTAGACGAGGTCGCAGTCCGCGCACTCTGAGTCACATGGCAAGATTGTGACGCCACATTGCAGCGGGTCGGAGTCGGGTGCCTTCTTGCCCGACAGGAATACCTGGAGCCGTTGGCCGGTCTCGGTCACTCCGCCGATCACCGCTCTAGCGAGGCGGCCCGTTTCGGAATACTCCAACCGCATCGATTCGAGCCCGATGGTGCTGGGATCGCACTGCGCGGCGACCGCGACGTCGCGCCAAAGCTTCGTGAGGCTGAGGTCGACCCCGGGCCTGTCGCTGAGCCGAATGTGCTCGCAGCCGTCGCCGCCGGTAAGCGCGCGCACGGGTATGTACACGACGACCGCGGCGATCAGGACGAAGAAGATGACCCAGCGAAACATTCGCCAGAAGCTATGCGTGTGCACGGTGTCAGACATGGCCCCCCCATATCGTGAACAGGCGTAGCCAGGGTACCAGCACTCAGCGGTCGCGGTCAACGTGCCGAGCAGCCTCATCTCTGTTAAGGTTTTCTTCAGCCAATCGTTACTGAGGCGTTATCGGAGAAACCAAGACTGTACTTGACCGTGCAGCCGCCTAGGAGCTGAAGCTATCGTGAACGACAAAGCATCCGGCAGTATCGAATCGCCTCTCGTCTCCGTGGTCATCCCGGCATTGAACGAGGCCCGGACGGTGGGTGATCTCATACGATTCGTGAGTGACTGTCATCTCGTTCGCGAGGTGTTGGTCATCGACGATGGGTCGATAGACGGCACGCCGGAGGTCGCCGCCGCCGCCGGCGCCCAAGTGCTGACGAGCACGTTGCTCGGCAAAGGCGCCTCCATGGAAGACGGTGTCAAGGCGGCGGTCGGTGACGTTCTACTCTTTCTCGACGGAGATCT
>JAKAHF010000001.1 GCA_021815245.1 Actinomycetes bacterium | reverse complement strand
GGGACGCTGGCTGGGTTTCACGATAGTCCTTCCGGGCTTGGTTCCAGTAGGTGTGTCGGTAGAGTATGCCGGTAGATTCAGTATCCGACCACGGAGCCGCCGCCGTCGATGACCAGCACCTGGCCGGTGATCATGGCGGCCTTGTCGCTGAGCAAGAAGGCCACGGAAGCGGCGACCTCCCAGGGCTCGACCAGTCGCTTCAGCGGGATGGGCTCGAGCAGGTCGGGAGGCGGTCCCGCGGGTCCCGAAGCCGAAACGCCGGGTGCCGAACCACCGGGCGCGTCGCCCACGCAGGGGCCACCGCCACCCGGCGCCGCGCCGCCGGGCGCTCCACCAACCGCCGGACTCGCGAACGTGTTCACCCCTCCCGGAGCGACGGCGTTCGTACGGATGCCGTATTTGGCCCACTCCACCGCCGCCTGCCGGGTGACCTGCACCACGGCGCCCTTGCTGGCGCTGTAGTGTTGAGAGCAGAGTGGCTCGCGCATGCCGCGGATGCCGGCTATGGACGAGAAGTTGACGATCGACCCGGTCGCCCGCGGGATCATCGACTGCACCGCAACCGCCTGCATTATGAAGAAGAGGCCTTTGGCGTTGACGTCGAGCACTTGGTCCCAGGCGGCTTCGGTGAGGTCTACCGCGGGTCCGCCGCGCAGCAAACCCGCCGCCTGCACGAGCAGGTCTATCTCACCGAACTCCCGCCGCACCTGCTCGATGAAGCCCGGGATCGCGGCGACGTCGGCCACGTCGAGCGTGTAACCCTTGACCGACCCGGCCTGCGCCGCCCACGCCGCCAACCTACGTTCGGTGTCGGCGACTTCAGCGCTGTCGATGCCCACAAAGGCCACACGCGCCCCACTCTCCAGCAGGGTCTCGGCGCAGGCGTAGCCGATCCCCCGGGATCCCCCGGTGACGAGTGCGTTCTTGCCGTCGAATCTGATGTCCATGCGACCTCACTGAGCCGGTCGGTGGATAGTGTGTGACGCCCGCGCGCGGGACGGCTACTTCTTGAGATTGGCGAATTGGTCGATCATGTCGCGCACCGGACCGGCGGTCTCGATCAGCCTGCTTGTGGTGAGCACGACCCCTTCGGTGCCGCCGAGGGAGGCCCATACCTGCTGCACCTGATCCTTACGCCGCCAGATGGCCCGAGCTCCGGCGACCAGCGCCATGAGCACCAAGATGGTCCTGATGAGATTCAACAACGCCGACACTTCGTACCTCCCGAAACACCCTATCTGCTCAGAAACGGTCACCCCCGGGGATGACCGTCGCCGCAATCATGACACACATCCGCGACACCGCCGCGCCGCTCTGCTAGAATAATCCGTCGCTGAGGCGGCGGGCCTCGTCGCCAGATGGAGAAGTGGCCGAGAGGCTGAAGGCGCTCGCCTGCTAAGCGAGTGAGGGAGTGAATGCTCCCTTCGAGGGTTCGAATCCCTCCTTCTCCGCTGGGGGTCGCCCCTAAGCATGCGCCGGTAGCTCAGTTGGATAGAGCGTTGGTCTACGAAACCAAAGGTCGGAGGTTCGAATCCTCTCCGGCGCATAAGGAAAGCCCTGATTTGCGGGGCTTTTTGCTCTCAATAGCTGCACGATGACATCTGGCACGTAGGTGCCATCAACAGTCCATCAACGCACCATGAGACATCGACTGCTACCAGCCGGCACCCGCTAGGCCAGAATAATGCCTCACCATTGTTCGTGGTTCAGTCCACGTGGTCCAACGTTGTACCATGAGTGGCAGCGCCCAGTTGAGAACAGCCGAGTTGGGCGAGGCGAGTAGTGGCAAGGATCGAGATGGATCAAGCTTCTGTAACCACGCGCATTCAAGCTCTGAGCCTGCAGGAACTGTCTAGCGCTGCACATCGTGTTTGGCGCTATATCTACTTCTGGCGAATCATCCCCGCGAAAGACGGGTTGACCTCACTGTATTCAGATGCACCCGTTCTCGAGGACTTGCTTCCCTTCGCCGGCCTAGCCGAGCGCCTAGATCTCGCAGACCTGGACGAGGACGGACGACCCGACGGCGGAATTGGTGCCGTCTTGCCTGAGCTTCCGGACCTACTTCGATTGCTGGATACGGAAGTGACTAGCAGGCCGCAGGGTATCGAGAAAGCCGAAAGTTGGCTCAGACCGATTGCTGCCGACGCTGGCGCTGCCGGAGATATAGAAGCGGCGGTCTATTTCGCGAGCCGAGGCCGTAGCGAATTCCTGAATGTCGGTCGCATTCAAGAGCGTTGGCACTCAGCTGTCTGTGCGAGCCTGGAATCGGGCCTGGGCGCCCATACTGCTTCCGAGGATACGGTCAAGCGTGCAAGCGATCGGACACTTTCGCTCGTTGAAGCCGCGCAGGCGCTGAAGCTTGACGTGAGGTCGCCCCGCTTCTTCTCTTCCCCACTCGAAGATGAAGACTTCATTGACGCAGCCATGTTTCGAGCGGTCGACTGGATCGGAATCGTGGGGTTTGATCCTTGGCTCCGAGCGGCTGCGCGAGAGATCTCGCGCGGATCCCAGGGAGGCATCGACCACGTCCAGGATGGATGGACAACGTTCCACTGGGCGCGTAGTGACCTGCTGTTGCGCATGGTCGATCGGGGCGCTTGGGAGACTTGGATCTACACGCTCGCGAACGGTCCCATCGAGCGCGGCAAGCCGTGGCGGACAGAGAATCCCAAGGAAGGGGTGCACTCCGACTATGTCCCGCTGGCCGCCATTCTGTGCTTTCTGTGGCACCGGATCAAGCCTAGCACTGTCAAGGACACGGTCTTGGCCGACGCCAGGGAACTTCTGCTGGGGACTCAGATGCGTTCAGGGGCATGGCCGCTCAGCTCAGACGATTCGCGTCCTTCCTTGCTCGCCACATGCACTGCGATCCACGCTCTTGCTCTAGACAAGCCAAACAGGTGGAGTGAATTCACGGCGCGCGCGGCCCGGTGGATTGCGGGAGTCCAACACCAGGGAGGTTTCTGGGACATCGATGGTGGGCCTACCGTCATGCTGACCGTATTGGCGCTCGACTCACTTGAGTTGGCGACCGGAGGCCATCGAGCTACCTTTCGACTGAAACCCGATGCTCGACCGGCATCGGTTGTATCCGGCCCAAATGAGACCGATTGGGTGGCGGAAGAGCCAGTCTATGACTACGCGGGAATGGCGTGGCATGATCCCGCCAATCCCAGGACAGCGTCTCGGGCGGTAGAGAACGTGGGCGACTCGGTTGGCAGGCGCATCGCCATTGCGGTTGCTACTCAGCTTGAGCTTCGCCAAGTTCTCCGGATCATGTCCCCGCTGGATGGCGAGGAAGCAATCCTAAAGATCCACCAGGGGCCCTACACCTACTATGTAGGCGTATTTGGCGCATTCCCAGCCATAGCAACGATGTCGACTATGGGAACCCAGGGGGCCACAGGTTCAACGCTCGCCATCAATGCCTTGATTCAAACATGGAACCCGGATGTGATCGTGCTCACGGGTATCGCATTTGGCAGAAGCAGGAGGGATCAGGCTCCGGCGGACGTACTGGTTGCCGATCGCGTAATTAACTACGAGCCGGAAAGAGTCGGCGAAGAACGAATCGATCGAGGACAGATTCCGCCATGCAGCCCCGGCCTAGTCGCACGCTTTCGAAACGCACTAGATTGGGAATTTGAGCGCCCTGATGGTACGCAGTGCGGGATGCATGTGGGACCCGTTCTTTCCGGAGAGAAGCTCGTCGCTGATGAGCGTTTCAAGAACTTCCTTGGCGAACGGTACCCAACGGCAATTGGGGGGGAGATGGAGGGGACCGGACTCTGGTCAGCCGCCAGCGTACAAGGAACCCACTGGGTTCTTGTCAAGGGCGTGTGTGACTGGGGCGACCAACTCAAGAAAGATGACTACCAGGAGATGGCGGCCGCTTCGGCAGTGTCTCTCTGCGTCCATGTCTTTGGCGATCCGCATGTATTGGACGGTCTTTGAACCGACAGGTTCTTCTGACCACATCCAAGCGCCAGGCCACAGATCCCGATTCAAAGCCTCCAATGTGCACACGTCATCGTGCCCATGTCGGATCGAGAGGCAAGTAAGCGGTCATCCGGCATTCGCAACAAGTGCAGCAATCTTGTCAGCCGCGTCTTGAGCGAGAGCCGGAATGCAATGGGAATAGACGTCCAAGGTGAAGGAGACCGTGCTGTGGCCGAGGCGATCGGACACGACCTTGGGATGAATGCTGGCCCCCAACGCGATAGTCGCATGGGTGTGGCGGAGATCGTGCAGCCGGATACGAGGAAGGCCCGAAACGGCCACTGCCTCCTCGAACAGCTTGCTTATGCGATCTGGATGCCATGCGGCGCCGTTCTCGCGTGTGAAGACGAGACCCGTGTCTATCCAGGTCTCCGGTTTGTTCTTCCTCTCGCGACCCTGAGTCTCGCGCCACATCTTCAGCGCCTTCACGGTCTGCGCATCCAACCAGATCGTCCTGCGGCCCCGCTTCGTCTTGGGCTCCGAAAACGCCACCTCGTAGCCGGCGGCGACGAGGGCCTGGCGCACCATCAGCGATGGGCTAGCTGCCTCGAGATCGACATCGGACCATCGTAGCCCGAGAGCCTCGCCGCGCCTCATGCCCGTCGACGCCAGCGTGCGCCACAGTGGATGCAGCCAGTCGTCCTTGGTCGCCTCCAGGAAGCTCTTCAACTCCTTTGCCGACCAGGTCTTCATCTCGTTCGCCTCGGTCACCCGCACGGCCGGCGGGTCAGCGGCGTCGGCCGGGTTCCGCTGGATGAGTCCCCAGCGCATCGCGTCCCGCAGTGCCCGGTGGAGGGTAGTGTGGATGTGGCGGACGGTAGTAGCGGTCAGGGGCTTGGGCTTCTCATCGTCATCGGTCTTCTTCCCCTCTTCTTCAGGCTTCTGCCCTTCTTGCTCAGGCTTGGATTTCTTCCGGCTAACCCGGGGCTCCGATAAAAGCTTGCCGTAGAAGGCGTTGATAGCCGAAGGAGTCAGCTTCTGAATAGGCGTGCTGCCCAGGCCGGGAATCAGATGAGCAGAGACGAGGCACTTGTAGCCGACAAGGGTGGTCGACCGAATCGTAGGGGTGATTGCCGGCAGCCACTGCTGCTCCAGGAATTCGGCCAGCGTGATCTTGGCCGGGTGAACGTAGGTCCCGTTCTGAACGGTCCCCAGGATGTCGTTCAGCGCGGTCTCCGCGTCTTTCCTGGTCCTGAAGCCGGACTTACAGCCCTGGCGGCGCTCCAACCGGTCCTTCAGTTCGCCGCCGCATTCGGGGCACACCCGAAGGCGGCGCCGCTCCACCCAGAACCGCTTGCCGCAGCTTTGACACCGCTGGGCTTGCTGCTCCCCGAGTTCATAAATCACCTGCCAGCTCTTCATACCGGCAGGCCGACGGACGTGACCTCTCATCAGTCCGATTGCTCCATTTGGCCTCGAAGCTTCTTATTGAGCCTCTGTTGCCGTTTGTTCGCCGTGTTCTTACACCTCGGCTCGCAATACTGAGCGACCGGGCTGCTTGAGACAAAAGCTCGCCCGCAGACTTTGCACAAGAAGACCCGGCCATTGCTCAGTACGTCGCGCTGAATCATCTTTGCAAGGCAGGCTAGTAGAGACCTGAACGCCCATTCTTCAGTGAGATGGCGATTGCCCGAAGCCCCCACGATTCGGGTGACCGATCCTATTGATCCAGTCAGCTGGTTTATCAGCTCGGTACCAGACCAAGAAAGCTCTCCTGGCTCAAACTCGAGCGGTCCAACCTCATAGGAAGACTGCGAGTTCAGAGAAAGAAAGCCCTTCAGCGCGACTGACAGCCAAAGGGCGTTGCGCATGAAATCGCGCACGGGCTCTCGATATGCCGCCCAGAAATCAGGCGATAGCGGCGTGGGAATCTCGGGATACTTGCCCGATAAGGGCAAATGACCTGGGAAATACCGCGAGAGATCTTCAGCCTCCCAAGCATCTACCGTTCTGCCCAGATCCTCCCGCTTCCAGTGTCCGTCACTCCAAAGGTACGATGACTGCACAGGTCCGGACAGACGCCGTTGCTTGCCATCGACGCAGTAGTTCGTCGGGAACTGGTATCGGCCCGCAGGCAAAGAGTCGACGTCTTGGAGCAATAGGCCCAGAAGCCCGTATCGTTCACACCATCTGATGACGGCTCGTTGCGCACCGTCCCGGAGGTACATAGGGGCATGAAGCTCCACGTGCCTATCTAGACCGACGAAGGATTGGTAGGGCGGCGTCGGCCCCCGGCCTACTCCAAGCACGCACGATTGCTCATACTCCTCCCAGGGGTCGTACTCGTGCAGCACGGCACCGGGAGCCGGCCCGATCAAGCCATCTTTGATCTCGTAGCGGGAGAATCGCCACCACCTTGCAGTCATGAACTGGTACGGGCTAGCCATCATCACACCCCAGGCGTCGTACTATCCATATGGCACTGTTTCGGTGAGACATGATGATGCCATACTAGAACAAGTCCGCTCCTGACGCAACCCGACCCAACATTCGGCGGAGGTGAAATATGGACAAGTACTTGACACCCAAACAGGCTGCCAACGAGCTGAGCGTCGATCGCGTGACCGTGTATCGAATGATCCGAGACGGCCGCTTGCCCGCGTCCCGGGTGGGAAAACGCGGGCTGCGGATCCCTCTCTCGGCCGTGCTCGCACTGCTGCAACCGCTGGTGGGTCAGAATGAGCAAGCCTAGCCGACACTCTGCGCCGTCGGTCCGGCCCCGTAGACAGGAACGATTCACGGAGTACACGCGGCAAGCGCTACTCGAAAGCGGCCGGCTCACCATCACGGTCGAGGAGTGCGCCAGGTTTCTTTGTCTGAGCAGAGGCACGGCCTACGCGTGCGTGCGAAACGGTGAGATTCCTAGTCTCGCGCTCGGCCATAGACGACTCGTGCTTGTGCCGGCGCTCCTCAGGATGCTGGGAGAAGGTCAATGAGCCGACGGTCGGGCGCATCGTCGCCGACCTGTTCCCCGGGGATCCGATCGGGCTCATGCTCACCGGTGTCCCGTCGGCCGCTGCGAAGCAGATACTCAATTCGCTTCTCGGCCTGGGGTACTCGGCCGCTCGCACTACAAAGCCTTGCGGATAGAGAACGAGATGGCCACACGAACGCCCGGTGACACCAATACCGCCTGCGGTCGGCCCCCTGAGGGAGCTAAGCGTGACGGTTGGTGTTCAGCCCTAACGACGCTGGCCGGGTGTGCACCAGGTGCTTGCCGGCCGACTACGCTAGGCAGTGGGAAGGGAGCTGTCGACTGATGGCGGCCGACCAGGGCCATTCAGACGAAACCGAGCGCCGAGCGCGCTTGGCGCAGGTCTGGGAGAAGGAGACGACTCCCGACCGCGGTCGCATTACCTCGTATCTCGAGCATCGTGGTCTCCCGACCGACGTCCTAGATTCCGTTCCTCATACGGTACTCCGGTTTGCTCCCTGCCTCGCCTACTACGATGGTGAGGGCCGGCACCGAGGCGACTTCCCGGCCATGGTAGCCAAGGTCACGGACGTGGGTGGTAGCGGCGTCACTCTGCACCGCACCTACTTGAGCCCCGAGGGTCCCGGGAAGCTTGACCTGGGTGACGGTCTACCCGCCAAGAAGCTCATGACCGCGGTCTCAGATGGAGCCACCATGGGGGCCGCAATCAAGCTCTCTGGCGTTGCCAGCGTTCTCGGTATTGCTGAGGGCGTCGAAACCGCGCTTGCCGTGAGTGCGGCCACCGGACAGCACGTCTGGTCGACAGTATCGGCTGGGGGGATGAAGACGGTCATCATTCCTGATGAGGTGCGAACGGTCCACATATGGGCAGATAACGATCGTTCCGGCTGTGGTCTCGAGGCAGCTGAAGAGTTGGCCGCCCGCCTCTTTGCCGAAGGCCGCTCGGGCTTTGTGCACCTGCCCGCCCGCATCGGCACTGATTGGCTTGACGAGTACGTAGATCGCGGACCGGAGGCCCTACAGAATGAACTTGCAGAGGGGGTACCGTGGGCTCCAGCAGACACCGCATCTTCGCCGTCAACGTGCGATGACTGGGAGCCACCTCTCCCACTTGACTCTGGGGGCCGATTGCCCCAGCTCCCGGTAGAGGTCTTGCCCCAATGCTTGCGGGACATGGCCACCGAAATCGCAGTATCACGACAGGTGCCTGTGGACATGCCCGGCGTTACCCTGCTCGGCATCGCAGCAGTCGCCGCAGCCGGGCGATTCATGGTCCAGTTGCCAACCCACGCTGAGCCCCTGAACCTCTTCATGCTCGCCGCGGTGGACCCGGGCACGCGCAAGAGTCAAGTGGTCCGCGACGTCACCGCTCCCGTCTTTGAGATGGAGCGAGAACTGTGCGATCGAGCCAAGCCGGCAATCGATGAGGCTCGAGCCCGGCACGAGCTGGATCAAGAACGGCTGAGGCACTTGCGAGGCAAGGGTGCCAAGTTGGATGATCCGGCTGAGCGCCGCGCTGTTGAGGCCGAGATGGCCGAGCTGCTAAATAGCACGACTGCGCCTCCCAGCCCTCCTCGCCTGCTTGCCGATGATGTGACACCCGAACGGTTGGCTGCCTTGCTAGCGGAGAACCAGGGCGTTATGGCCATCGTCAGCGCCGAGGGCGGGGTCGTCGGCATGATGGCCGGGCGCTACAGCGACAAGGGAGGCCCCAACCTCGATGTCTATCTGAAGGCCCACAGCGGAGATCCCCTGCGTGTTGACCGGGCCTCCGACGGCGGCCGGCCGCACATGATCGATCGTCCCACCTTGACCATGATCCTCATGGTGCAGCCGGAGGTGCTTTCGCAGCTCGCCAAGGTGCCGAGCGCCCGCGGGCGCGGGTTGCCGGCGAGATTTCTCTATTCGCTGCCTGCTTGTGAGCTAGGTACCCGCACCTACCGCAACCGCCCCATCGCTCCCGCAATTGAGCGCCGCTACCGTGACCGACTCCATCAGATGCTGAGGGATGTCATCCCGGAGGCGCCCCGTCCGCTAAGCTTCAGCGGGGCGGCGCTGGAAGTATGGACCGACTTCCACAACACGGTCGAGCGGCGGTTAGCAGAGGGTGCGGATCTCCGACCGATTTCCGATTGGGCCTCGAAGGCTCCCGGCGCGGTCGCCCGCATAGCCGGTGTGCTCCATGTGGTCGAGCAGGTCGGAGCCCGGCCCGAGGACGTGCCGATAGCACCAGCCACCGTCGAGGCGGCGATAGCCCTCGGCCACTACTTCATCGAGCATGCCGTCGCGGCCTTCGCCCTCATGAGCGACTCGCCCGACATGAAGCTCGCCCGCCGCATCGCCGCCTGGATCGAACGTCACAAGGTGACGGAGTTCAGTCTGCGGGAGTGCCACCAGCACACCCGCACCGAGCGGCCCTCTGATCTTGAACCGGGACTCCGTATCCTAGAGGAACGAGACATCATCCGCCAATTGCCGGCCCCGGCGAGGAGTGGGCCGGGACGTAAGCCCAGCCCGCGGTACTCGGTGAACCCGCACCTCAAGGATCCTTCACAGAATTCACACAATGCACCCGGAACGCCCGGCCAGAGACATTCTGTGAATTCTGTGAATCACCTTGGGCAGCCCGAGCTTGAGGTAGAGGTGTCTGATCCTCCTCGGATGGAGTGCCTCCTATGACCCTTCGCGATGTACTCGATCACCTCACCATGACCGCAGTGGCCCTGGAGGCCAAAGACGATCAGCTCCGGCTGCGGGCGCTCCTCGACGACCAGCCGATCACGGACGAGGTCATCGCGATGGCCCGCGAGCACAAGTGCGAACTGCTCGCCTATGCTCGCTTTGCCCGCTCCGCGGACGAGTTGCTGCTTGAAAGCACACGGACCCTCGCCCACGCGTGGCCCAGGGGATGCCAGCCGGAAGAAGACGATCGCTGGCACGAAGTCGAGCGGCAGCTGCGCGAGGCCTACTGGAGTCTAGACCTCTCGAGACTTAAGGAAGCCATCGCGGCGCGCGAGGGCGTAGCTCTCGAAATCTTCGCCGCCTTCAGGAGGGAACGTGCGGTATGAGGTCGGTACCACCTCGGTCATGAAGAGGATCGAATGGGTGGCGCATCTGACAACCTGAAGCTTGACCCCAAGAACACCGACCGGGGCCGGGCTCTCACTGAGTCAAGCCTGGCTGAATGCGTCGCCGGTCGCCTTGAGGGCTGGGCACCCAAGCTGGTCCTTGAGATGACCGATGGTCGTTACCGCTCGCTCGGCACGAGCGCTAGGTGGAGGCGGCGAAGGCCCGGGCGTTCCTCCGTGAGGTTCTACCGAGTTCGGAGTCGGAGGCGCTCTCCGAGAAGGAGCTGCTTGACCAGGCGGGCGATGCCCTCAGCCGCTCCACCCTCAAACGAGCCCTCGCCGACCTTGTCGAGAAGAACTCAGCGCGGAAAGCCAAGGGCGCCGGTACAGCGAACACACGGGCCTTCGGCTTCTGGATGGAAGGGAGGCAGGCGTGACCCTAACGAAGTGTCCATGGGTCTTTCCTATATGGACACTTCGATGAAGCAACCGATTGGGCCGGGTGCGGGTAGGCTTTCAGCGCCAGCCCAGCGCGCGGCTGGCCGCGCCGGGAAGGTAGGCAAGCTGGGTGCCCTCGCCGATGTAGAGAACCTCGGTGAGATCCAGGTAGCCGATGAGATGCGAGAAGGGCACGTGCCGCACGCCACCGTTCTCTTCTTCGATGAGCATCCCATCCTCGGTGGTGTCCTTGACCGCGCCGGTGTCCTCGACGCCAGCGTCATCCTCGAAGGTAACGACGTCGCCCTCCTCCGGGCCGCCGATGCACACCCGGGCCACCCCACCCACGCTGTACTCGAACGGCCACTTCGGTTGCTGGGCCAGGCGCACCTCGGTGTCGGGGTCCACGTCTTGAAGCAGCTCGATCAGGTCACGGGCGTTCACGGTGGTCTCCTTAGCTCTCTAGGCGATGTCGGTGGTCTCGGGCTCGCGGGAGATGAGCCTCAGGTTGCCGGGGTGAATCCAGCCGTTCGCGAGTTCCTCGACATAGACCATGAGGCGGCCCCGCTGGCTCACGACGGTGTAGATGCCGCCGAACTTGATCTCGCGAACCTTGTCACCCTTCTTGAAGGTGGTAGGCATGTTCGCCTGGGTTTGGTCCATGTCCGCCATCTCAGCCTCCCTCGTTTCCATGACTCAGACCTCCATGACCTGGACGGCCTCAACCTCATCGGGACTCACCGTGGAAGTCACCAGGTCCCAGGCTTCCTGTTTGGCGGTCTCGCGCCGGTGGGTGTGACCCCAGCCGAGGGTGAAACCGCCCAGGGTGACCAGCCACATGTACCGGAAGTGGCGCATGGCCTTCGCGTCCGGCTCGGTGATGCTGATGGTGAGTGTCCCCGCCGTGGTGGCCTCCGTCGTCCTTCTTCCCACAACACCCATTCATGCCTCTTGGCGGGCGAAGAGTCAACGACAGGTGATGCTCCTTCCTCCTCTCCCTTGGAGTTGACGCCATGGCGAAGTCCGCCCCCAGGAGTCTGAATCCAACCCTCGTTATCGAAGAGGTCTCACGCGACGACCTAGCGAAAGAAAGCAGCTAGCATGGCCACAAGCAGCCACGTCGGTCTCCCCCGGACCCTCCTTGAGCACCCAATACTTCGAGCCTCCACACCGAGGGAGCGTCTCTACCTATTCTGGCTTGTCTCCGAGTTCGCCCTGAATGGCCCCTTCTACAGGTCGGACCTCGAGGTGGCGGTGACCCTGGCCACGAGCGTCACCCTGATCCGTCAGACCCGGCGCATCTTCTCTCGTCTGGGCTGGATCATCACGAGACCAGGTTTCCAGGCCGGAGGCCGCAACTTAGCCACCCGCTATCTTGAGCTTCCGTGTCTCCGGGGGGAGGCCGGTGATCCGACTGCTCCCATCCGCCGCTTCGCCTTCGAGGTCCTTCTGCATCGAGTCCGCGGCAAGGAGTTGCGCCACTCCGATGTCGTTGTTTACCTCTACTTGGACTACCTCCGAGTGCTGAGCGGCGGCGAAGATGAAGATGCCTTCGAGATCACAAAGAACCACCTATGTGAACTCACTGGTCTTCCCGGCGCCCCTGGGGCTGTCCGACGTCTCTACCGAGGTTTCCACTTCGACGATGGCTCCAGCCTCTTCACCTATGAGGATCAACCTGATCGGCTGATCTTGGGGAACTGGCTGGAGTTTCCCGACCCGGCCGACTATGAGGACACGGCCGAAGAGGCCGAGGCCATGCGACAAAGCGTGAACGAGCAGGTCAAGATGCGACGGCGTGAACTCCTCTGCCCCACTAGCCCAACGAGGGGCGAACCCCTGCGACCCTCGGCCCGAAACCTGGGCCCGGATGGGGATGCCCCCGGTGTGCGGACCGTAGGTGGCAGAAGCGAGAAGGCAGGTGCCGAGGAAACCCGGTGAGAACCACTCCGTGACGCCCTCTTCCACCCTTTTGTCACCTACCACCCCGCCCTTTTGTTACCTACCGCACCACCCGACGGAGGTGCTTCTGAACCTCCGGAATGGGGCGCCTATCCCTCCCAAGAACACGCCTACCCGTCGCCGGCCGAAAATCCGAGCGTTGCATCAGCCTCAAAGCCGCTCCCGAAGCGGGTTTGGGGGTAGACGGGACACCCGAGCCGAGCAACCCATAGCCGCGCAACACAAAAACCGAAAAGAGCACCTGATGGGCGAGGCGATGCTGGGCTTGTCCGACGGGTGATCACAGTCGCTGGCCTCCTGGCCGAGCAGCCTTGAACGCTGAGCGCAGCCGCCCAGACAACCTCGAGGGTTGCGACGCTCTCCGCCTGCCCCCAATCGGAGCGCTTCGACGAGGACCTTCCTCTGACCGTCATCTAGCTCGGTCTCGGCGGCGAGGGGCACCCGCCGTGCTCAGGCGGCGAAAGGCCCGGGAGCGTCACGATCGTTACATGGTGAGCCTGCCGCCGGCCGATGTTCAGGCCGTCGCCCCGGAGTATCCTTCGGCTCAGTGCGTGGGAAGCTTGGTCAAGAACGCAGACGGGGGAGGGGCGGCATGCACCTTTGTGCGGTGTACATCAGGAACTTCAGGAACTTCGCTAACCTGGACGTGCAGCTCGATGGCGACGTCGTGATCGTCGGGGAGAACCGGGTAGGCAAGAGCAACTTCATTCACGCGCTTCGGCTCGTCCTCGACGCATCTCTTCCCGATAGCGCCCGTCAGTTGAAGCTCGCGGACATATGGGACGGAGCGGACCTAGCCGAAGGACCTGAAGTGCGCGTGGATCTCAACTTCGCCGGGTTCGATACCGACCCCGGCCTGCTTGCACTGCTGACCGACTACCGCATCGCGGCGGATCATACAAAGGCTCAACTAAGTTACCTTTTCCGCCCAAAGCCGGGGCTCACTGGCCCGCCCCAGAGCGAAGCGGACTACGAGTTCACCGTATTCGGTGGGGGCGACGAAACCCGGCCGCTCGGCAACCGGGTGCGCCGCCGAATGAGCTTCGACCTTCTGCCCGCACTCAGAGACGCTGAGGAGGAGCTTCGAAGCTGGCGCTCCTCCCCGCTTCGCCCCCCACTGGAAGAGGCGGTGGGAAAGGTTCCCGAGGATGCGTTGACCGACGTTGCTGACGAACTGAAGGAGGCGACCGACAAGCTCGTCGCCTTCGGCCCTATCAAGGGTCTCGAAGACACGGTGCGAAAGGACATTTCGGAGCTGTCGGGGCGGAGCCACGATGTGAAGGCGAAGCTCGGTTTCGCCCCCAATGATCCCCGCCGATTGTTCCGCTCCCTCGGCCTACTTATCGACGACGGGAAGCGCTCCATTGGCGACGCTAGTCTCGGCTCGGCCAACTTGGTGCTACTCGCCCTCGAGCTGGCAGAGTTCCGCTGGCGTCGGGAGAAGAACGAGCGTGATCACACCATCCTCTGCGTGGAGGAGCCCGAGGCGCACCTCCACCCGCAGCTGCAGCGCCAGGTGTTCGGGCAGCTCTTCAGAAACTCGTCCGAACCACGATCGCTGTTTCTGACAACGCATTCGCCCAACATCGCAAGCGTGGTCCCCCTCCGCTCACTCGTTCTTCTCACGGCTTCGCCCGGCGATCCACGGCATACCCGTGGATACTCCCTCGCCCGCCTCAACGTGAGCCCCGAGGAGCTTGAGGACCTCGAACGCTATCTTGACACCACCCGGGCGGAGCTTCTCTTCTCCCGGGGGGTGATTTTCGTGGAAGGCGACGCTGAAGCCGCCCTTGTTCCGGTCTTTGCCAAGAGTTGCGGACACGACCTCGACGACCTCGGAGTGACGGTGTGCGGCGTGGGCGGGGTCAACTTCAGCCCGTACGTGAAGCTCGCTACCGCGTTGGCCCTTCCCTTCGCGGTCATTACCGACTGGGACCCCATGGACAGCGGGCGAGCGCCGCTGGGCCGCGGCAGGTTGCTCGGCTTGCTCGATGACATGCGCACGACCGGAGGAGGGGAACCGATTCCTGCCGAGGAGAAGGCTGCGTTGGAGGCCAACGAGGGACGCCTGCGGGAGGTCGCTGCTAGCGCGGGCATGTTCACGAATGCCTCGACTCTTGAACTTGAGATCGCCCAGTCGGGTGATCTGTTGAGCCCCCTGCTTTCACTTCTGGAAGCCGAGAACTTCGGCCCGGTGCGCACCCAGCGGCTGGTGGCTTGGCGTTCGGATCCGGCAAGTGTGAGCGGCGAACAGCTACTTGCGATGGTCGCGGACATTGGGAAGGGGCGCCTCGCCGCCCGACTTGCTCGAAGAGCGGTCGGCCTCCGACCGCCGGCGTACATTCAGGCGGGCATCGAACACCTGGTGGCCCATGTCTAGCCGGCATCTCCTTGACAAGGCTGTTGTCGAGCTTCGGCGGAACGACCAGCAACTGGAGGCGGTACACGAGAATGGTCACTGTGTGGTGCTCGCCGGACCGGGGAGCGGCAAGACCAAGACGCTAACGGTGGCCATGGCCCGTGCGCTTCTGGAGGATGTCCAGGAGCCACGGGGCATCGCGTGCATCACCTACAACAACGAGTGCGCGCTTGAGCTTGAGTCCCGGCTCGCTCAGTTGGGAGTGGAGCCGAGCGAGCAGGTGTTCATCGGGACCGTCCATTCGTTCGCCGTGTCTCAGGTGATCGCCCCATATGCCCGGTGTGTTCTTCCGGAGCTGAACCCCGGTTTTCGAGTCGCCACACCGACAGAGTGCCGGTCGGCGGTACGGACCGCATACGAGATGACCATAGCCGATGGCGGTGATCCCCTGGGCCGCTGGAAATTCGCCGAAGCAAAGCGGCGCCGCGACGTTGACCGGGAAGCTGCCGGATGGAGCCAGACAAACCCGGAGCTGGCTTCGTTCATCGAGGCCTACGAGGAAGAGCTGCGCCGGCGAAACCTCATCGACTTTGACGACATGCCGCTTCTCGCCTTCCGGATGATCCAGGCCAACCCCTGGATCGGGGAAGCCCTCGCCGCGCGCTACCCTATCCTCTTCGTGGATGAGTACCAAGATCTCGGCCACGCTCTGCACGAACTCGTGCTGAAGCTCTGCTTCGAGGCCGGCATACGACTGTTCGCAGTGGGCGACCCGGATCAGTCCATCTACCAGTGGACCGGTGCGAACCCACAACTTCTCGTCGGTCTCACTGGACGGCCTGGGGTACGCACCATTCGGCTCCGGTTCAACTATCGTTGTTGCACGAGAATCATCGAGGCCTCCATGGCAGCCCTCGGCGAGGAGCGTGACTACGAGGCGCCCAAGGGGACAGAGGAGGGCGAAATCCACTTTCGGCCGGTAGTGGGCGACCTCGATGCCCAGGCGGATCATGTCATTCAGATCGTCCGCGAACTGATCGAAGACGCGATCCCTCTCGACGAGATAGCAGTCCTTTACCGCACGGCGAACGAGGGGAGCCGTCTCGCTACTCATGCGCAAGAGGCAGGAATACCAGTTGTGCGTTCGGACAATCAGGCTCTTGTTCGTCGTAACTCGCGCTTGTCGCGATTGCTTGAGAACTCAGCCCGATGGGTAGCAGGCGGCTGGAAGAACGCCGATCCGCCTTTCGCCCGGCTCGCGCGCGAGGCGAGCAGCCTCGTTTTCGGCCCATGGGCGGCAGACGAAGAGCGGCGGCTGATTGCTGCAGAGCTTGCGGCTTTCCTCCATCAATCTATCGGTCGGGACTGCAGCGCCAACCTATGGCTCCGGGACTGCAAGGACAGATTGATCGAACCCTGGAAGCAGCGCGCGCGGACGGTAACCGAAGAGTGGGACGCCATCGACGAGATGATCGCTCGTACTGATGCGGGGGCCCAAGACTGCACGGTCTCGCTTGCCCAATTTGGAGGCATAGTCGAGCAAGGAGGGCGCCTCAGTTTGAGCACTCTTCACAGCGCCAAAGGCAGGGAATTCGACGACGTCATCCTGTTCGGCATGAACACCGACGTGATGCCCGATTGGCGCGATGTGAAGAATCCGGCCGCCCTTAGGGAGGCTCGGCGTCTGTTCTACGTAGGGGTGACTCGTGCCCGGCGTTCTGTGTTCCTCGTCTTTCAGAAGGGGCACCACTCCGCTTGGGTCAAGGAACTGTACGACCGGGTGCACTAGCAACACGAATAATCCCGCTCAGCTGACTACCGGAAGTCGACAAGACTGCGCGACCGGGGCGCCCGCGACCATCCATCTTGGAGACATCACCATTGTTCCATCGTGATTGCGCGTTGGGAGGCGTTCACGGGGGGGCACCGCCGAGAAGGTGACCGACCGGTGAGTACCTCAGCCCCGCATGAGCAGAGGTACCGGCTTCGCGAGAGGAGGTGCGTATGAGAAGCCTGCCGCTTCGCACGTGCCGGTACGTACGCGAGGACGGCTCGCCCTGCTGGAACGCCCCCATGAAGAGCGAGGACTACTGCTTCTGGCACAGCACCGAGCACGACGTGGAGACAGGAAAGGCCCGCTGGCTGGGCAGCCCTCGCCGGCTTGAGGAACCCACCGTCGCCGGCGCGTGTCAGTTCGCTGCCTGGAAATCGTGTCCGACATTCGGCGCCTGCTCGAGATCGCAACCCTCGACACGCTCGCCCTAGAGAACTCGGTCGCCCGCTCGCGCACCCTAGCCTACCTCGCCCAGCCCGCGCTTCGGTGCCTGGAGGTGGGCGACCTAGAGGAGAGGATCAGCAGCATGGAGGCCGCGCTCCGCGGCGCCGGGCGCAGAACTCTTCCTCTATTACCTTCATAGTGGCCTCGGGAGGACCTCGGGCGGCTCAAAGAGGTGAGCGTGGCCGCCCGGCCCCACCTGGTCCAAACGATTCCCAGGCGCCGAGACGGCGAAGCACTTCGCAAGTCTTGATTCTTGCCAGCATTAGGGTTTGGAGGGCTCTGTCCGTGTGCTCAAGCGCATCGAGGAGATGCACTCTCGCCTCCACGCTCTGGTCCAGGGCCTCCTGCACCGAGGGAGGAGCGTCGCCCAGTTCCTGGGCCGTCCGCTCAAGAGACGAGATGTTTCCCTCGATAACGGCTAGTCTGTGCTCGAGCGAGTGCGTCTGTTTCTGCATCGTCTCTATGTCTCTCTCGAGTGTGGAGTACTGCTCGGTCATGTCCCGTACGTCCTGCGCGTCGCTGCAGAGCTTGCACATCCCCCCAAACTTCTTAGCCGTCAAACTCGAAATGGCTGCGCCACAGACCGCACAGTTCTCCTCGGGTGGCACACGAGTCAAGGCTAGTGGCACGGCAGTCGCAGCATTCGGCCTACGACTCCAGGGCCACGTGTTCCTTCGCATGTCCATCTCGACCTCTCAGTTCTTGTTTCTGTTCTTTCCCTGTAGCGTGTCGAGCATCCCTTTGTCAACCGAGAGCCTGCGCGAGTCCATTCCTACCGAGGCCACGGGACCTTGCGGTCTGGGCTGGGTCCTTGCGGCACTGAACAAACACACAAAGAGCCGAGCCATCGAACTGCGCGAGCCCGATCCGGAGGCTTATGACTTCAGCACCCTGACCGGCCAGGAACTGGCCCAGGAGATGCGGACCGAGTATCCCGAGCTCTTGGTGGAGACACGGTGCATCCTCGCCGCACAAGAGACCAAAGGACCG
>JAKAHF010000311.1 GCA_021815245.1 Actinomycetes bacterium | reverse complement strand
CGTTCGTACCTCGCCCGCGAATGAGGAAACGCCGGCGACTCTGGTGAGCGCCATGTTCGGCTATGAGGCGGCGGCCGAGACCTTTCCGCCGAAGGCGCCCCTGACCAGTTGCGAGGTGGTGCTGGAAGCATGCGGGCTCAACCGCGAAGGAAGGCTGCACGACATCTCGCTCACGATAAGAAGGGGCGAGATCGTCGGTCTCGCCGGCCTGGTCGGCAGCGGGCGCTCGGAGGTGGCGCGCGCGTTGGCCGGGGTCGATCGAATCGACAGCGGCACCATCCGCGTCGAAGGGGTCGAACAGAGGTTTCGGCGGCCCAAGGACGCGATCCGGGCGGGCGTGGCGTTCGTGCCCGAGAGCCGCAAGGCCGAGGGTTTGTGCCTGGGGCGCTCGCTCAGCGAGAACATCACGTTGCCGCATCATTGGGCGGGTGTGGTATCACGCGCGGGGTTCGTGAGCCCGCGCTCCGAGCGGTCGAAGGTCGAAGAGATACTTCGCGCGTTGTCGGTGCAGCCGCCCCGTGCGTCGGCGGTCCCCAACGAGTTGTCTGGTGGCAACCAGCAGAAGGTCGTGATGTGCAAGAGCCTGTTTCGCACCCCGAAGGTGATGGTGCTCGACGAGCCCACCCGGGGGGTGGATGTCGGGGCCAGGCGGGCCATCCACGTGCTCATCACCGATCTGGCGAAGCAGGGAGTGGGGGTTCTGCTCATATCGTCCGACATCGAAGAGGTTCTGGGCCTCTCGCACCGGGTTCTGGTGCTCAAAGGCCATAGGGTGACCGAGGAGTTTCCAACCGATCCGAGCATGGCCGACGTCATGAACGCCTGCTTTGGACTATCTACTTCACAGGATGGGATCGAGGCGCAAGCATGACCAATACCGAGCGGAACTCCGGGCCCTTCGGGCAGGCGATAGCGATGGTGCGCGGTGGCCGGTTCTCTGTCACGAAGATAGAAGCCAGGCACGTACGCGATTACGGCATCATCGCCATCACGATACTGCTCTTCATCGCGCTGTCACTGGTCTCCGACGCTTTCTTCTCTCTCGGCAACATACTCAACATCCTCTACCAGAACGCACCGCTCGCCATCATGGCGTGCTGCACCACCATCGTGATCATCACAGGCAATTTCGACCTCTCGGTGGGGGCCCAGTTCGCTATCGCGGCCGTCGTTTCCGCCTACCTCTCGAAGTCCATCGGAACCCCCGGCGGCGCCGTCATGGGCATCATCGTCGGGGGGGTCATGGGACTCACGAACGGCCTGCTGGTGACCAAGCTGAGAATCAACGCATTTCTCGCGACCCTTGCCACGAACATGGCGTTCAGGGGGCTCATACAGGCGCTGACCATGGGCTACCTCCAGAACACCAAGGCCGAGGGCTTCACCTGGCTGGGCAGAGCCAAGCTGGGCCCGGTGCCCATCTCGGTCATCATCATCGCGGTGGTCGCGATCATCCTGCAGTTCGTGCTGTCGCGGACGGTCTTCGGCCGGTATGTCTTCGCGACCGGCGGCAACAAAGCCGCGGCGCTGATCTCGGGCGTGCCCGTGACCGCCATCGTGCTCTACGCAT
Source organism: Actinomycetes bacterium (assembly GCA_021815245.1). Next base: position 2,698 of record JAKAHF010000311.1, on the reverse strand, counting down.
TCACGATCGGTGGGCTCGGAGCCGGGCTGGCCGGCATCATCGATGCCTCGCAGGTGGCCTCCGGCGATCCCTTGAGCGGCGGGCCTTATGGGTTGACGGCCGTCGCAGGCGTGGCTCTGGGAGGCACGAGCATCTTTGGAGGAAGCGGCTCGGTGTGGCGAACCTTGATCGGCGTGGCCCTCTTCGCGCTGATCACCAACGGCTTCAACATCATGGGCCTCAACCCCTACTATCAGGACATCGCCAAAGGCGCGCTCATCATCTTCGCGGTAGCCTTGAGTGCTGCCGTCGACCGCAAAGGAGCGAACTGAAGGGTTGGCCCAGCTGGCGCCGGCTCACTCCTCGGCAGCCCGCTTGGCGGCGGTCCTCGCCGGGCTCTTCTGCCCCACCGTCCTCTCGAGGACCGCTATCGCCGTCTGTTGCATGGTCAACCAGTCGCGCAGGGCCTGTGGACCGAGTTCGTCGGCCACGGTCAAAACAGCCTGCCCAAGGCTCTGGTCGACGATCTCGAAGAGGCGTTGTGTTTGCGGGGTAAGGCAGAGGAGGATAGCCCTTCGGTCGTCTTGCGACTGGGTGCGCTTGATGATCTTCTTCGTGACCAGGATCTCAACGGTGACCGAGACAGCCGCGGGCGTCACGCCGACCGTTTCGGCGAGCTTCTTGAGCGAGACACCCTCGGGGTATGTGTCGCATAGCCGCTTGATCGCGAGGATCGTGTTGCTTTGAGCTCGCGACACGTCGTTCAGCCAGATGTGTCCCCTTTTCTTCTTCTGGACCTCACTGGTTGCGTGCGTGCGGAGAAGATCGAGGACGCGCTCGTTGGATTTCCAGATCAGATCGGCGACTTGCTCCAGCGTGAGCGTGTCGGCGGGCTCCAGCAAGCCTGCGTCATCAGTGCCCGCTAGGGTGATGTCGTTCTGATCCACTCAGCTCCCTGGTCGGTGCCATTTGTGTCGAGGGCGCCCGCGATCGAGTTCGAACGCGCTGGCACGAATCATACCCCGAGTTTGGTCTGCCACACTACCACTGCCGGCGCAATAACCTCGGGAGCGGCCCACCAGGCCGGTCACAGCGGCCTGGTAGATCAAGCGATCGGCGCGATCGACCGATATGGGGCGTTAGAAGATGATCGCAATCGTGTCGCGGAGGACCGCCTCGCGACGGGCCGATGAGGGGGATGAACGTCGATGAAGCACGGGGTTGTCAGGGCATGGCGCAGGGCGTCGTGGGGGAGCCGGACTCGTATGAAACAGCCACTGGTCACCGCTGCCGTGTTTGTGACGCTCGCCCTCGCGGCGGTCTCGGCGGCCGGTTGCTGGGGGGGAGAGGCCACGACTTCCGACACAGCTCGTGCCATGGCGGCGACAACGGCGACATCCGACCAGCTCACCACGACCTCCGCTCCGACCTCGGTCACAGCCGGGCAGACGACCACCAGCACCCTCTCTCTGCATGAGCGCGTGCAGCAGGAGCAGGCCCAGCAAGAAGCGTCGGCAGCCGAAGAGGCCAAAACGACCGGCTCCACGATATCGGTCGCGGGCTTCATCACCGTCGAACAGGGCAAGACGCTGATGACCCCCAACGGCACCACGCTGACCCCTGAAGAGGTGGAGAGTATCAACGACTACTATGCCTTCGCGGACGACGCGGATTCTGATCAGCAGAACCTCGACCAGCAATTCGAGCTGCTTATGGGCAAGGCCAATGAGTGGACGTCAGGCGACTACTCGAAGCTCAGATCGCTGATCTCGAGCCAGAAGGCTCTCTCGAGCCGGATCCAGGGCGCGAAGGCCCCGGAGCTGTGCCTCGCCTCGCACGAGCAGAGGGTGAATTCCGCGCGGCTCTTTGTGGAGGCATGGCAGAAGATTCGCGATGGTGACCCGGGCGGCACCCCTACCAAGAACCCGGCGCTCGTCAGCGAAGGTCTCAGCCTCAACATTCGGGCCATCGAGGCGTGGCACTCGGCCGAGAACATGGCCCAGTCGGTCTACACTCTGCTCAAGGCCAGCATCTGGAAGTAGAACGCCGGGGTCAGCGGGTCGTGTGGCCAGTCGCGTCACGGCGATACCCGGCCGGCGTGGTGCCGTACTTCTTTCTGAACTCCCGGTAGAAGTACGTCTTGTCCTCGTAGCCCGAGTCGGCCACCACTTCGGATACCGGCATGACACTCTCTTCGAGCAGCTTCGCCGCGTGCTGAAGCTTGATCGTCTTGACCAGCTGCGCGAAACCGCTCCCCGTGTAGCCGCGTATGAGGCGAGAGAGGTGGGCCTCGTTGTAGTTGAAGAAGCGGGCGGCTTCGGAGAGTGTCACTGTGCGGAAGTTCTGCTGGATGTACGACAGCATGGCGACGACGTTCTTGTGATCCTCGCCGTGGGCGGAGGCGGTCACGAAATCGTACTCGTGGTCGCGCAGCAGGTAGATGAAGAAGAGCTCCAGCATGGCCCGCAGCAGACGGTCTCGATATCTGGGGTCTTCGCGGCTCACCTTGATCATGCTGAGTATCACCGACGCGAGCTCCGGTTCGCCGCAACCCCTGCACAGCATGAAGGGATAGAACGAGTTGCAGTAGAGCACCCGGGTGAAGAAGTCGGAGATGACGTCGTTGGCCTTCAGCAGGTTGATGAACGTCGATCTGAACGTGTCCTTGCGGATGAGGATGTTCACGAGGAGCGTGTCGTCGTCGAAGACGAGGGGAGTG
>JAKAHF010000310.1 GCA_021815245.1 Actinomycetes bacterium | reverse complement strand
GTCAGCTCAGGAAAGAACGATCGGGTGTTCGAAATCGCCGTATGAGACAAGTTTCGGGACGCGAACTGGCGCGGGCGATCGAGCGCAAGGGTTGGACACTACTTCGCGTTCACGGTAGTCACCACTCGCTCAACCGCCCGTCACCCGCCCCCAGCGTCTGATAGAACCGCCGTATCCGCGGATCGCACTTCACGTCCGACACGCGGAGAGACCTGGCCAGACGGATGCTCTCCAGCGAGCGGCACCGGCTGAGCGCCACGTACACCTGCCCGGGCGCGAAGGCTCCCGAGCCGAAGTCGACCAGCACGTTGCCGAGCGTCTTGCCCTGGCTCTTGTGGATGGTGACCGCCCAGGCCAGCATCAGCGGGAACTGCTTGTAATGGCCGACCTCTTCGGCGACGATGCGGTCGGCCTCGCGGTCGAGCCGGTACTCGAAGGTCTGCCAGGTGACGCGCTCCACGTCGTGGACGCTGCCGTCGGTGAGCTCCACCTCGACGCGTGTGCCGCCGAGAAAGGTCACGACTCCCAGCGTGCCGTTGACCCACCGCCCCGACTCGTCGTTGCGGGTGAACATCACCCGGGCGCCGACCTTGAGGCGCAGTTCGAGCGGTGAAGGCAGCCGGTCGCCGTCGAGCTTGAACTTGCCTTCCGACTCGCCCATGAAGATCGATGGCTCCGAATCCAGGGCCGCCATGGCCGCTTCGTTGAGGTCGTCGGCAACCCTATTGGTGCACGTGAGGGTTATCTCGTGGTCGGAACTCCCCCGCAGGCAGTGGCGGTTGATCTCCTCGACGGCCACCACGGTGCCGTCGCCGACGCGCAGGCGGTTGAGGAGCGAGATGAACTCCTGGTCGGTCTGCCGGAAGATCTCGTCGAGCTCGACGTGCGCCATGCGAACGTCCTGCAGACTCTGCGCGCTGAAGAAGTAGGGACTCGCGTATCCCCGAGCGGCGAATATGTCGCGCTCGGCGCTGGACACCACGGGAGGCAACTGGAACATGTCCCCCAGCAGCAGAAGCTGAACGCCGCCAAACGCCCGCGAGCACCCCTGGGCCTCGCGCAAGAAGGCGTCGATGCTGTCGAGGATGTCGGCTCGCACCATGGAGGCTTCGTCGATGATGAGCAGCTCCAGCCGCTGGTAGAGCCGGGCGTCTGCCGGCACGCGGATGTCGCGCAGGTCTTGGATGCGCGGAGGCAGCCGGAAGAACGAGTGGATGGTGGCTCCGCCGGCATTCAACGCCGCCACGCCGGTCGGCGCGAGCACCACGTTGCGAAGGTCGAGGTTCTCCCTCAAGTAGCGGATGAGGGTTGTCTTGCCGGTGCCGGCGTTGCCCGAGACGAACACCAGCGGCGCGCCCGATTCGAGCAGGCGCCGCACCTCGATATAGCCCTCGGGGACGATCATCGGCGCCGCGGACGGCTGCGCGCCTGTGCTCTCGCTGGGTTTGCCGGTCTTACTCATGTCAGGCGTCCAAGGCTACCAGCCGGGACCGTCTTGCGATACGGGGATCCGCCGCAAAGAGGCCGGCAAAGCTGCAGGAGTCCCGGCATGCGTCAACGCACAGCAGAGTGGCCTGTGAACGAGCTTCCGGGGGCGCAGGCTGGGCATCGCCCAGCCTGCGCCCCCGGATTGTCATCGTTGAGCCAAGGTCTCGGTCGGTGTGCCTAACCCGACATCATGTTGGGGAGCCACGTCGTGATCTGCGGGAAGGCCACCAGCAGCGCCAAGAAGACGAGCAGGACGGCCATGAACGGCAGTACCCCCCGTATCAGCTGTGAGGTGGGTATGCCGAACGTGTTGCGCATGATGTACAGGTCCAGGCCGAGCGGCGGCGTTATCAGGCCGATCTGCATGTTGACAACGACCATGACGCCGAACCACACCAGGTCGAACCCGAGCGCGGTGACCGTAGGTATGAAGATAGGCAGCGTCAACAGCAGGATGGTCATCGTGTCCATGATGCAGCCGAGGAACAGGTACAACACGTTGAGCAGAATGATAAAACCGATAGGCGAAATGCCCGCATCGAGCACGACTTCTGCGATCTTCTTGCCAAGTCCGCCGCTGCCGACCACGTAGGTGAAGAACGACGCCCCGATGATCACCAGGATCAGCATGCCGGTCACCAGCGCGGCCTCGAACACCGCTCGCCGCAACTGACGCCAACGGAACTTGTAGGCCGCCACTGCCACTACGAGAGAGGCGACGACGCCGAACCCAGCCGCCTCGGTGGTGGTGGCGATACCCATGTAGATCACGCCCAGGATGCTGAAGATGATGATCGCTACCAGCCACAGCCGCTTGAGAGAGTAGAGCTTCTCTTTCCACGTGTATTTGCCGGCCGGGGGCCCCAGCTTGGGATTGCGCCAGGCCATGAAGATGGCCGTGCTCGCCAGCATCACGACCAGCAGGATCCCGGGGATGATGCCACCAATGAACAGCTTGCCCAGGGAGACCTCGGCGAAGAGAGTGAGAACAATCATCGTGGTGCTCGGCGGGATCAGCGGTCCGAGAACACCACCGCAGACCAGGGCCCCCAGCGCGAATCCTCGGTCGTAGCCGTGCTTCTCGTACTGAGGCACCGCAACCTTGCCGACCGTGATGATGCACCCACCGCTGTGACCCATGATGGCGCCCATCGCGCCCTCGCCGACGATACTCGCGGCGACCAACCCCCCCGGCACGCGTGACAGCCATTTGCTTGCCGCTCCGAAGAGCTCGTCGCCGACCGCCGTCTCGGCGATGATGCACGCGAGTAGGAAGAACAAGGGAAGCGGGGCCAGTTGATCTCTAAAGAGAAAGGAGAAGGTGGTTCTGCCCATCAACTCCATGACCGGGGGGCCATACGCCCACAGACCGACGACCAGGGCGGGTATCAGCATGCTGTAAGCGATGGGCACGCCGATCATCATCATGACGACCATGATGCCGAGACATACCAATCCGGGTAGGAATTCCATGTTTAGACCCGTTCGCTCTCTGCCGTCACCTCAGGGCTCGTCTCGGTCCTCTTCACGAGCGCCAACAGCCTCGCAACAGCCTTGATGATCTGCGTGACCATCACGACAAAGAGGAGCCCGTAGCCGATCGGGATGGCGATCCTGGCCGGCCACAAGGGTTCGGCCCACGATGAATAGCTAGTCTCGTGTATCGAGTAGGAATACATAGCCGATTCCCACCCTTTCCAAACAAGAACAAACACCACGAACACGCCCAGAAGCGGCACGATGATCTCAAGCAGGATCACCCTGAACCTCTCGGGAAACCGAGATGACAGGAAATCCACCTGCAGATGCTTGTCATACCGTTGTACGTACGACACCGCCAGCACGAGGGCGGGTATCATCAGTATCTTGGTCAGCTCCATCGCGACGACCGATGGGGAGTTGAATACATATCGGGCCAATACGCCGTACGTTACGTTAATGGCCATCGCCAGCAACAACAGCCCCCCGAAAGTCAGAGCAATCTTGCTTAGCACGTCCACGATCTTGTCCAGAAGCCTGACTGTCTTCATGGCAGCAACCGCTTTTCTCGATTGAATGAATTGAGACGCGCGCTGACGGGAAGGAGGCGTTGAGCGCGCACCTGCTCAGCCGCCTTCCCCCCCCGTCAGCGCTTGACGATCACGCCGGTGTACTCGCCATCCTAAGTGAAGGCCTCGTCAGTCCGACGCCTGGTCTTAGTACGGATACGGGTACTTCGCGTTGGCAGCGTCGGCCGTAGCTTTCACGTCGTTGGCAAAGTCGCCCATGTTGCTCAGCATGGCGTCGACGACCGGTTTCACGGCCTCCTGCCACTTCGCACGCTCGGCCGCAGGCAGGTCATAGACCTGCATATTGTTCGCGCGGAGCTCATCCAGATACTTGTTGTAGAGCTCGATCTCCAGGCGGTTGATCTCCTGCTCGGCCGCAAGGGCTTCTTCGGTGATGATGTCCTGGATGTCCTTGGGCAGCTTGTTCCAGACATCGAGGTTGATCGTGGTGGCGCACGATGCGGATATCAGCATGGCATTGGTGAAGTAGTCGCAGACTTCCCACAGCTTCGCTTCGACATACTTGCCCAAGGACTGGACAGTCGCGTCGACAGTACCCTTCTGCAGCAGCTCGTAGACATCGATGGGAGAGGCAGGCGCTCCGACTCCACCGAGTTTCTCGACGATCGCGGTTACGGCGGGAGAGATCGTCTGGGTCAGAACCTTGTTCCAGTCGGCCAGAGTCTTGATGGGCTTCTTCACGCTCCCGATATTGAGCGGAAGGATCGACCGCACCTGAAGG
>JAKAHF010000309.1 GCA_021815245.1 Actinomycetes bacterium | reverse complement strand
CAACTCACCGTTGTACCGGGCCTTGAAGCCCTCCTCGCTCACCATGCCGTCCTGCCCAAAGCTCACTTCGCGTAGGCAGTAGAAGCGGAAGGGGTCGGCTCCGTATTGCTCGATCAGCGGGAAGGGGTCCATGACGTTGCCGCGCGTCTTCGACATCTTCTCGCCGCCGAGCTTGAGGTACCCATGGATGAACAGGTGCTCGGGCAGCTCGTAGCCGGCCGACATGAGGAGAGCCGGCCAGATGATGCCGTGGAACTTGAGGATGTCCTGAGCCATGAGGTGGTAGCTCGCCGGCCAGAACCGCGCCGTCAGGTCGTCCCCTGGTGCGTACGACAGCGCGCTCAGGTAGTTGATGAGGGCGTCGACCCACACATAGATGACTTGGGAGTCGTCCCAGGGAACGCTGATGCCCCACTTGAGAGTCGCCCGCGAGATCGAGATATCGTCGAGCCCCTGCTCGATGAACGACAGAGCCTCGTTGTAGCGATGCCTCGGGCGCACAAAATCGGGATTGCTCCGGTAGTGGGCCGCGAGCCGCTCCTGAAAGGCCGAGAGACGGAAGAAGTAGTTGTCCTCGTCCATCTGCACCGGCTTTGTGCCGTGGTCGGGGCAGAGCCCGTCCACGAGGTTCTCTTCTATGTAGTAGGCCTCGCACGCTGGGCAGTAGAGGCCCGTGTAGGAGCTCTTGTAGATGTCGCCGGCGTCGTAGCAGCGCTGGACGAAATCCTGCACGAACTTCTCGTGCTCGGGATCGGTCGTCCGGATGAAGAAGTCGTTGGTGGCCCCTACCTTGCCCGCGACCTCTTTGAACTTGGCCACGACCTCATCCACGTGCTGCTTGGGTGTGAGGCCCCGGGCGGAGGCCGCCTGCTCGACCTTGGTGCCGTGCTCGTCGGTGCCGGTGAGAAAGAACACCTCATCGCCGAGCTGGCGGTGGAACCGCGCGGCCACGTCGGCTGCGGTGGTCGTGTACGCGTGTCCGATGTGCGGCACGTCGTTCACGTAGTAGATAGGAGTTGTGATATAGAACCGGCCCATCGACGGGCTAGTTTAACAGATGGCCTTGTCGCGGCCTCGGCTGCTAGAACTCTCCCTCCGGCACATAGAAGAGCACTCCCACTCCGCTATCGGGAGTCGACGAGCCGGTCGACAACGCCGTGCACCGCAGAACGAGATGCTGCGTAGCATCGAGCAGGACGCTACGGTCGGTGAGCGGCTGCCAGGAGCCGTCACGCCACTCGAACACGGCCCAGCACCTCGGCGGCTTTGGCGACGATGCCTTCGAGGCCGACTTCGTCGAGCACGGAGAACCACTGCGCCTGAGACCACGGCGTCACCGCGACCGGGGATGACTCCCTGTTGAAGTTGGGTCCACACGTTCGTCGCCGGATCCTAGCTGCTCATCGCGTGAGAAGGTGGGGCCGTGAGTGCGCTCAGTTGCTCTACGACTTAGGCGTGCTCCTCGGGTCGTAACCCACTGAAAAGGCCCCGGCGGGCCACAAACGACGCGCCTCCGGAGAGCCGGTCGTACATAGCCGGCTCTCATTTTGCTGCATACGGCCTATACTGTGGCCGGTTCGGGGAGCAGTTTGTCCTCCCCTCGCAGCATGAGAAGGAGGCGTCGTGAGACAACACCGCTCCAAACGTCTGGTCGTGTCCACCGTCGCGCTGGCCGTCCTGCTGGCAGCTACCGCATGCGTCTGGACTGTCGGCAGCGCCCATAAGGCGGTGGCGACGACAGACCTCTTGGCTTCCAATTGGACGCCGGCGAAGGGTGCGACGGGTGTCGCCCTATTCACCAACATAAGCGTCAAATTCAATCAGGAAGTGGCCGCCGAGACTATCACTTCCGGAACGTTCTACCTGACCAAGCAGGGCGACTCGTGGCCGTTGGAGGCTGTGACCGTCTCCTACAACGCCTCCACCAGGGTGGCGACGATCGATCCCACCGACGAACTCCTCCCCGCGACCCCCTACGTGGTGACCCTCACCAACGACATCGAGAGCGCCACGGGCCAGCGGCTCACCAACTGGGGAGATTGGACATTCACGACCGATACCGCGGGGCAGGTGCTGAGTAGGTACCCGTCTCCCGGCTCGACGAACACCCCCACGTCGGCGAACGTCACCGTCACCTTTGACAAGGCCCTCGATGTCTCCACCGTCAGCACCTCGTCGTTCCGTCTCGAGTCGGCCACCGGCACGCTGGTCACCGCCCCCGTCAGCCTCAGCTCCGACAACCGCACGGTGACTCTCAACCCTGTTCTCGATCTCGTGGGCGGCATGACCTACATAGTCAGAGTCGAGAGCACAGTGAGGACCGCGACGGGTCTCCCTGTTGCCGGTACGCCGCTCACGTGGAGCTTCTCCACCGTACTGGCGCCACGAGTGATCGCCACCGTGCCGGCCGACGGCGCGATCAATCAGCCGGTCAACCAGTCGATCACCGTCGTCTTCGACCAGGACGTAGATCAAGCCACGCTGACATCGGGGAGTTTCTTCGTAGGCAAGCCCGGGGGTACCCCCCTGGCGGCGACCATCACCTACAACCCCGCAGGGCGCACGGCGACGCTCACGCCCCAAGCGAGCTTCCAGCCGGGCATGAGGTACCAAGTGACCCTGACACAGGCCGTGAGGGGTGTGAACGGAGCGTCTCTCGCGGGTGCGCCGGTGACCTGGATCTTCACCGTGCTGGCCGACGCCCCCACCATCGTCTCGCGCGTGCCCGACGATGGGGCTACGACAGTATCGATCACCCAGTCGATCCAAGTGGTCTTCGGCACCGAAATGAACCCGGCCACCATCTCGTCGGCCGGTGTCTACGTTCAACCTCTCGGCGGTAGTCCCGTCTCTGCCGCCGTGACGTACGACGCAGCGTTGAAGACGGCCACGGTGGACCCGCTCGTCCCCCTCGAGGAGGGCACGCTCTATCAGGTGACAGTCTCGGCGGCGGTGCTTGGCGAAAGCGGCATGCCGCTGGTCGATGCGCCCGCGATCTGGTTCTTCACGACCGAAACAGCGGCAAACAGCTTCGCGGACGTTATTCCGGGAGTGACGCCGTATGCGGCGGCCATCATCGAGCTATCGGACCGGGGGATCATCACCGGCTTTCTCGACGGCACCTTCAGGCCGTACGAGCCGCTCAGCCGTCAACAGTTCGCGAAGATGATCGTGCTTTCATTGGGACTGCCGGTCACGGGACTCGAGATCTGTCCTTTCACCGATGTGGTCCCGCAGACGGGTGGCGATCCTCTGTACCCACTGAGGTACGTGGCCGTGTGCGCGTTCCGCGGCATCGCCCAGGGCAAGACGGCCACGAGTTTCGCACCCTACGAGAGCATCACCCGGCAGCAACTGGTCACCATGATCGCGCGGGCCGCCAAACTAGCCGTGCCGCCCGCTTGGTACGTGGCGCCGTTCACGTCGTCTCGGTTCTCGACTTCGGAGCACTACCAGAATGCCCGCAAGGCCGCCTTCGCCGGCCTGCTGGACGGCCTCACCGGCGTGGCGACCGGCTTTGATTTCCGCCTGCCGTCGAGTCGCGGGGAGTGCGCCCAGTTGCTCTCGAGTCTGATCGACTACCGCGACTGAGGTTTGGCCTCGAGCGCCAACTGGTAGGCGGTCCGAGCCGAAACGCCCGTGAGGCCGGCGACCACGCTCGCGGCCTGCTTGGTGCCGACCCCCGACGCCGCCAGCTCGGCCAACGCCTGCCGGACGCGACCTTCCAAATCGGCCGGCGCGTTGCCGACACCCACAGGGGTGGCCGAGGCGCGCAACGTCCCTTGGGTTGGCCCCACCACCAGCACGATCTCACCTCTTACGGCGTCGGGCAGTCGGGCCAGCACCTCACCGGCCGTGCCGCGAACCGCCTCCTCGTGCATTTTGGTCAGTTCCCGGCAGAGAACGACCTGACGGTCGGGCCACCGCTCGGCGATGACCTCGAGTGAAGCCCGCACTCTGCGGGGCGACTCGAAGGCCACGAGCGCCGCACCGGTGCTTTCAAACACCGCAAGCTGCTCGATCAGCTTGGTCTTGCCACGCGCCAGAAATCCGATGAAGGCAAAGCGGTCTGAGGGCAGACCCGACAGCACCAATGCGGTCGACACCGCCGACGGCCCGGGTAGCACGGTCACCGGCAGACCCTCAGCGGCGCAGGCCCGCACGAGACTGAAACCAGGATCGGAGAGCCCGGGCATGCCGGCGTCGCTCACCACCGCGATCTGCCTGCCCGCGCGCAGCAGTGGCAGTATGGCGTGCAGCCGCTGCTCCTCGTTGTGGTCGTGG
>JAKAHF010000308.1 GCA_021815245.1 Actinomycetes bacterium | reverse complement strand
CACCGCCGAGATCCTCTGGTTTTGCCCCTGCTGCGACGACCACGGCTTCGCCTACAACTGGCACGACTCACCTTGGGATCGCCGACCCGCCCATCGCGACCTCGCAGCACCGCGAGTCGTCGAAGAAGTCGCGGGCAAGCGATGAGCCCTAGTGGTGGCGTGAAGCCCATGGTCGTGACCGAGCAGCAGGCGGCGGCCTTCATCGATGGCTACGGCTTGGTCTTGGTAGCGGTATTCGGTTCGACTCCCGACGACGCCGAGATGGATCTGCTCGAGGTGCTGGTACGCGGTCGAGAGAAGTACCTGGCTGATCGTGCTCTGCTTGACGAGGCTCTTCGCAATCTGGAGGCGCATTCGATACTCGTGCCCCCGGAGGTCGAAGCGGCCATTCGGAGTCTCGAAGTCAAGCGGTGGTTCTACCTCAAAGACACCGGCACGTACTCAGTGTTCATCGACCCGGACGAGGAAGTTGCCTACGCGGTGCTGGGTCTGACCGACAGGATTCGAGACATCCTGGGCGGCACCGGCGCGCTCGTGGAAATCGGGCTGGTCAAGTACCACGGCCGCTACGTGTGCGACGGCCTCGTGACCAGCGTGGTGTGGCTCGGCAGCAACTACCGAAAAGACCTCACGCGTATGCTCGCCGATATTCGGGCCCGTGGCGCCTTTCGCAACGTGCCATAGAACTAACTGTACTTGCCATGTCTGCTGGTATTGAGCGCTTTCGGAACGACCTACTCGAGTCCGCGCGACAAATGCGGGCGGGCGACGTGAGTCGAGCAACCGAGGTCAGCCACAACAATGGGGGGTTGATGAAAGCCACGATCCAAGCGGAGCTGAAGCGTATCGAGCAGGCGAATGACCTGCGCGTGCTGCTCGCCGTGGAATCCGGAAGCCGGGCTTGGGGGTTCGAGTCTGCCACTTCCGACTGGGACGTACGCTTCATCTACGTGCGCCGCCCCGAATGGTACCTGTCCATACAGCATCGGCGGCACGTGGTGGAGCTCGAACTCGAGGGTGACCTCGACGTGAGCGGGTGGGATCTCCCGAAGGCACTGAACCTCTTCGCCAAGTCGAACCCTCCGTTGCTCGAGTGGCTGCGCTCCCCGATCGTGTACGCGGAATCCTCGTCGGCTGCTCAGCAGCTGCGAGTGCTGTCCGACCGGTTCTTCTCCCCGCGCGCATGCCTCTATCACTACCTGCACATGGCTGAAGGCAACTATCGCGAGTACTTGTGCCGGGACCCCGTTCGGCTCAAGAAGTACTTCTACGTGCTCCGGCCGGTGCTGGCGGCCCGCTGGATCGAGGCGCATTCCGCCATGCCCCCGATGGAGTTCGCGAGCCTCGTCGACGACCAGTTGCCGCGCGTCCTTCGCGAAGCCGTAGATGAGTTGCTGTCGCGCAAGCGTGCCGGAAGCGAGCTCGCGGTCGGTCCTCGGATCCCGGCCATCAACGACTTCCTGGATGGCGAGATCACCCGGCTGACGGCGCTCGCGCGGGCAGGCGTACGGGCCGGCGCTGCCGACATAGAGTCGCTCGACCAACTATTCCGGGCGACGCTCGACGAGGTCTGGAGCCGGGAAGAACAGCGCCTTTGACTGGTGACGGCGTCGGTCAACGATGCGGCGTAGCGTCGCTGGCAATCCGCCCAGGGCGGTATCTTTCGCGATAGAGTTGAGGTCATGCACGCCGACGTTCGTTGAGACCGTGACACACGCCGTGACGTGGAAGGGGTCGTCATGACCGAGCCAATGTCCGACTCCCGGCGCCGATGGGCAAGAACCGGCCTGGTCGTTCTGCTGATACTTTGCGGCGTGGCGCTGTTCGCCTTGGGCTACATAGCCGGGTCGCAAGGCCCATCACCGACAGACGGAACGGCTCTAGGCGACGGGCTCTTGTCCGATCCACTCCAAACGAAGCCGGGCGACAAGCTGTCCGTTCTCTCCGATGAGGCGTTCGCTCGCAAGCTGTTCGACGAATTCACGGCGCTCGAGGCGCGTCTCGGGCAGCCCGGCACTCAGGTTCACATGGGGTTCTACTCCGGACTGGGCAACCACGGTAGTCTCGTCAGGTTGCTTGACGACATCAACAACTACAAGGCGACGGACGGTGTGATCCACAAGGCGGTCTGGGTTGAAGGCGTCACGTCTTCGCTGCAGTTGCCGGCGTATGTGCTCATGAACCGCGAGGCGTGGTACGAGAGGGCATATCCCGTTGATGGCAGAGCCGTGGTGTACGGCACCCCGCGTGCGGACTTTGTGCCGGTCACACCCGAGCAGGCAGACTCCGTGTGGGGGCAGTTCTCGAGGCGCTACGCAGGCCAAGCCCGCCTCTTCAAGGAGGCCACAGGCAGGTCAGTGGAGGTCTGGTGCTTCGTTCAGGGGGCCAAGGCGAACCGCATCTTCTACACAAATGAGTTTGTGGAGCTGCAGCGGCTGGAGGCGGAAGGAGTGGTCAACGTCCACTTCGCGAAGAGCGTGGATGCCGACTGGACCAAGCCCGCCGACTGGACCCAAGGGACGGCGAACCATCCCCCCGCGCTGCCATAGTGACCTGACAGACGCAGTGGAAGCGCGCGGGTGCCGGCCGCGCTCATCGAACAAGCGTTTCGCGCAGACGCGCAGCAGTCGTCGTACTCCGGAAGCGCACGACGCGCAGCTCAAACGCAATACGATCGTTAGGCACACCAAGGAGCTATCTGTGGCCGAGAGAAGACGGAACGAGTAGGGTGAACATGCGGCGCTGATCCGCAGCTGACGGAGGTGCTGCGTTTGCTTCGGGCTGCACGATGACTTGGGGGGTGAAGCAAGGCCCAATCGCGCATCTTGACCGCGACCCATCCAACTCATCGCCGGGGAACAAGAGCGCGGTTCGCCAAGCGGGTCTTCGCGCAGCGGTGATCGACATCCGTCTAGCAAGCCGATGCGGTCAGACCAGCAGAGCCGGCTGCTGACCGGCTGAATCGTCACATGTGTCTCGGAGAGGATTCGTCCGTGGCTTGTTTTGGGTGACATTGGTGTATACCATCGTATGCGCAAAGGAGGTCACCCATGAAGTTCGTAAGTGTGCGCGATCTGCGCGGTCGCTCGGCCGAGATCTGGCGCGAGTTGCCGGGCGAGCGGGAGATGGTCATAACCAGTAACGGCAGGCCCGTGGCGATTCTCGCCGCCGTGAATGAGTCCAACTTGGAGGAGTCTCTGGCTGCGTTCCGGCAGGCACGCGCGGTCGAGGCTGTGAGTTCGATGCAGCGTCGATCTGTGGCGACGGGGGCTGATGCGCTCACGGCAGCCGACATCGAGGCTGAGATAGCGGCCGTTCGGGCAGCACGCAAGGGTTGAGGGTCGTCCTCGACACCAACGTCCTCGTCTCCGGCCTGCTCTCTCCGTTTGGCCTGCCAGGTGAGATCGTCAGGATGGTCTCGGCCGGTGTTATCCGTCTGTGCGTTGATGCGCGTCTGCTGGCCGAGTATGAGCAGGTGCTTCTGCGACCTCGGTTCGGTCTCGACCCCGATGCTGTCGCTGCCTTGCTTGACTACATCGACGTTACAAGCGACAAGGTGGCATCAGTGCCCCTGGGTGACCGCCTGCCGGATCCTGATGACGAGGCCTTTCTCGAGGTTGCCGTGGCGTCGGGTGCCGACTACCTGGCCACGGGCAACCTTGTACACTTTCCAGCAGAGGCGTGCGCAGGTGTGTCGGTTGTCTCACCCGCCGCGTTTGTCGAGGCGTACAGGTCGGCGGAGGTCTCGGGAACCACGTAGCAGGCGGGGGCAGTCGGGCCTGCCCGCTGACCGGCTAGAACGTCACGAGCCCATCGAGATCACCGGCCGTCGCGCCAATGCCGTCTTGATTTCGGAAGACGATTGGCGTGCCGTACAGCAGACGCTTCATCTTCTCTCCGTTTCCGGATTGCGTGGGTCTATCCTGGCGCATCGTGAAGGTCATCAGGATGTGGATGCACTACGATGGGTAGGCTGAGCACTCCACCGCCCTGGCAATCCGGGGGCCGTCGGCTATTCAGCGACCGGCGAACTGCGGCCCTACGAGGAGGGCGCGGTGCGCTCCAAGGTGGTCGTTATGGAGA
Organism: Actinomycetes bacterium; assembly: GCA_021815245.1. The sequence continues at coordinate 205 of JAKAHF010000308.1, read as the reverse complement.
AGCCGATCGGTTGACCGGCCCAAGCGTGAGACGGGGAAGCGCTACTCCGTTCCTTTCGTGGGCAGGGAGAACAAGCGCTCCGATCGTGGCCCCCCACACCCGGCGCACCGCGCGTCGTACCAGCTCATGGGTTGGCCGCACCGGGGACAACGCCAGCGTTCTTCCTCGTATTTGACCCATGCCTGAACGCCCATCTCACGAATCT
>JAKAHF010000307.1 GCA_021815245.1 Actinomycetes bacterium | reverse complement strand
CCGGCGTCGCCTACGACTGTGAGGAGTGGAATGAGGGCGCTCCGGCTGTAGCGGCTCCGGTCTTCGACCAGAGCGGTGAACCGCGCGCGGCGCTGACCGTGGTCGCCGCCATAGAACGCTGCAGCCCCGAAGAGATGGAACGTTTCGCCCGAGCGGTCAGGAAGACGGCGGCCGCCCTATCAGAAGCACTGGGCCACCGGGGCGACTGAAGACCCTCGCGGCCGGCCAGGCCGGCATCTTCTTCACTTGACGGGCCGCCACCTGACGTATAGAGTCGGCCTATCCCCGCCTTCGCGGAAGGTGCTGCAATTGCCCGCCTACTTGGCGATGGGTAGAGACATTGGTGAGCCAGGGAACCGTGTGCGTCTTCTGACCTGGACAAAGGCAAAGCCCGTGGCCGCAGACGAAGTTCGCTCCGCACGCAACCCGGTGATCAATGAAGGGTGACGCGAGAACCTCGTCTGAACCTGCTCGGGGGTGGACGGCATCATGAAGATCCTGGTGATCCACGACGACCGGCTCGACTCCACAGGCCTTGAAAGCACGATCCGTGAAGCCCTGCCCGAGGCCACACTGCGGATTGCCACAGGCGAGCTCGAGGCGATCGTCCTAGCCGGCGCGGAGGACCTCGACGTCATTCTCATCGATGGGGCGATGGAAGAGCCCGACGCGTACGGCATGTGCCGGCGCATCAAGGCCGACGACCGGCTGCGCGATACCCCGGTGCTGGTGGTCGAACCTCACGAGGCCGGCGACAGCCGCCCCACGGCCGCCGACTACGGGGCAGAGGGACTTCTCCGCAGACCCCTTCGGACGGCGGAGATCAAGGAACAGTGCACCGTCTTTGCTGAGATGAAAGCTGCGGCCCGGCTGAAGCGACTCGAGGGCAAAGGCGGGGATGCGCCTGACGACCCCGAGGGTCTGCCGGACCTCACCCTGAGGCTGACGGAGGACTGGGAGACGACCTTCGACTCGGTCAGAGACGTGGTTTGGATCCTCGACTCCGACATGCGCATCATCCGCTCCAACCTCGCGACTCTGGCGGCCTTTGGGTTCCATCGCGAGGAGGTACTCGGCAAGCACTGCTGGCAAGTCGTCCACGGCACTGAAGAGCCGCTGCCCGAATGCCCCGTGCTGCGCATGCGGCAGAGTCTGCAGCGCGAGAGCACGGTACTGCAGGCTGGGAGCCAATGGGTGGAGGTGACCGTCGACCCTGTCTTCGACGCCGAGCATCGACTCGCCGGCGCGGTGCATGTCGTGTCTGACATCACCTCGCGCAGAATGGCGGAGCAGGCGCTCGCGGCCAGCGAAGCGAAGTTCCGCGCGGTGTTCGAATCGGCCAACGTCGCCAAGTCGTTCACGGCACTCTCTGGAGAGATCGAGGTCAACCAAGCCTTCTGCCAGATGCTGGGGTACTCAGCCGAAGAACTCCGCGGCAAGAAGTGGCAGGACCTGACCCCCGAGGATGAGATCGAGCGCATCAATGGCCTCTTGGTGCGACTGACCACCGGCGTGGCCGACTCGGCCCGGTTCACCAAGCGCTACCTGTGCAAAGACGGTTCGACTGTCTGGTGCGACGTCAGCGTGACCATCAGACGCGGTGACGACGGCACGCCCCCGCACTTCATCACGACCGCGGTCGACATAACGAAGGGCGTGCTCGCAGAACAGTCGCTCCAAGAGACCAGCGCTCGCTATCGAGGTCTCTTCGACTCCATGCTCAGCGGCTTCGCCCTCCACGAGATCATCTGCGACGAGAGCGGCAGGCCGGTCGACTACCGTTTCCTGGAAGTCAATCCTGCGTTCGAACGGGTGACCGGCTTGGCGGTGGCCGACATACTGGGCAAGAACGTGCGCGAACTCGTTCCACGAGTGCAGCCAGAATGGATCGATCGCTTCGGCGCCGTCGCCCTGACAGGGGAGCCCACGCACTTCGAGGACTACATCGCGCATCTCGACCGCTACTACGAGATCACGGCCTACAGCCCGCGGCCCGGACAGTTCGCGACGATCATTGAGAATGTGACGGCAAGAAGGCGCGTCGAGGCCGACGTCGCCGAGCAGGCCAAGCGCTCCGCCGTGCTCCTGGAGCTGCCGACGGTGGCGGAGCGCATGACCGAAACAGAGTTCATCGCGTGCGTTCTCGAGCAGGTTGAGGAACTGACCCGCAGCACCATGGGATTCGTCCACTTCGTGAGCAAGGACCAACACTCCATCGATCTGGTGGCCTGGTCGGCAAAGACCGTCGAGGGGTGCTCTGCGGCCTTTCCCAGCCACTACCCGATCGCCCATGCGGGCATCTGGGCCGACGCCCTACGCGAGAGTAGGCCGGTCGTCGTCAACGACTATCCGGATCATCCTCGCAAGATGGGCCTGCCCGATGGCCACGTGCGGCTTGATCGGTTCGTATGCGTGCCGGTCATCGAGAACGGCCGCGTTGTGATGCTGGCCGGCGTCGGCAACAAGGAGTCTCCATACACCGACCTCGATGTCGAGACCCTACAGCTTGTGGCCAGCACGTTGTGGAGGATCGTTCTGCGTCGACGCGACATGGAGCTCCGCAAGCAGGCCGAGGAGTCGCTGCGGGTGAGCGAGCGTCGATACCGAGAACTCTTCGAGAACCCTTTCACGGGCGTAGCGGTGTATGAGGCGGCGGACGACGGCAGCGACTTCGTACTGCGTGAGTTCAGCGAAGCGGCCGAGAGATTGACCGGCCGCAGGAGGGCGGACGTGCTGGGCAGGCGGGTCACGGAGGCGTTTCCCGGAGTCGCGGGCATGGGTCTTCTCGACGTGCTCCGTGAGGTCCACGAAACGGGGGAGGCACAGCATCTTCCCGCAGCACTCTATGAATCGGCCGAGGTCGGCAGACGCTGGTACGAGAACCATGTTCACAGGCTTCCCTCGGGCGAGGTGGTCGTGCTCTTCGAAGACGCGACGGCACAGGAGGAGTCGGAGATCGAACTCCGTGAAAGCCGGGAGCGGTACGCCCTGCTCTTCGACACTTCCAACGACGCCGTGCTGGTGCACATCATGAACGGGAGCATCCCGGGCAAGTTCGTGGAAGTGAACAAGGTGGCCTGCGCCCGCCTCGGTTATCAGCGCGAGGAGCTCTTGGAGATGACACCGGGCAACGTCGACCTTCCCGAAATGGACGGTGCTCGCCAACAGGCCATGGAGAAGCTGGCAAGCCAGGGCCAGGTCGTCTTCGAGATGGTGCAGGTATCAAAGGACGGTCAACGTTTGCCCGTTGAGATATCAAGCAGGCTCTTCACCTACAAAGGAGACACGCTCGCCCTGTCCATCGCCCGCGACATCACCGAGAGGAAGGAGGCCGAGAGCGTCCGAGAGGCGCTGCAGGCGCAGCTCCTCCAGTCTCAGAAGATGGAATCGGTGGGCCGTCTGGCAGGCGGGGTCGCGCACGACTTCAACAACATGCTCAGCATCATCCTGGGCTACGGCGAAAGCATCTACGAGAGCCTTCATTCGGGCGACCCACTCAAGGAACAGGTCAAGCAGATCCTCGAAGCCGGACAGCGTTCGGCCGATCTCACCCGGCAGTTGCTCGCGTTCAGCCGCAAGCAGACCCTGCAGCCCGAGGTGCTGAGCCTCAACGAGGTCGTGGTCAGACTCGAGAAGATGCTCCGCCGCCTCATTGGCGAGCACATCGAGCTACGTTTGCTGCTTTCGAAGGATATCGGGCACGTCCTCGTCGACCCCGGACAGCTGGAGCAGGTGATCATGAACCTCGTCGTGAATGCGCGTGACGCCATGCCCGGCGGCGGGGTACTGATCATCAAGACGGCGCGAACGGCATTCGACCGGAGCTCGGTCGTAGCCCGCCCCGGCATGTCGCCGGGCACCTATGTGGTGCTCACCGTGACCGACACCGGGAGCGGCATGAGTCCGGAGATCCTGGGACGGGTCTTCGAGCCGTTCTTCACTACCAAGGAGATGGGAGAAGGCACGGGTCTTGGACTCTCGACCGTGTACGGCATCGTGCAACAGTCGGGCGGAAGCATCTGGGTCGATTCGGAGCTCGGCCGCGGAACGTCCTTCGAGGTCTGTTTGCCGCAGACCGAGGCGCTGGAGGAGCCGACCAGGAGACCTCCGGAGGGGAAGTGGCACGCGAAGGGCGGAGAGCACATCCTGGTCGTCGAGGACGAGGAGGCTCTGCGAAAGCTCATGGAGACCCTCCTGCCGCGCTTGGGTTACACGGTGACGGCCGCGGCCAACGGCGGCGAGGCGCTCCTTCTCATTGAAGAGAAAGGGCTGCAGCCCGACCTCATCATCACCGACGTGGT
>JAKAHF010000306.1 GCA_021815245.1 Actinomycetes bacterium | reverse complement strand
TCATGCCCTGCTGCACGACGGCCCACTTGCCCGACCTGGTGAAGAAGAAGCTGTGGTGGTAGATCTGATAGCCGTCTTGCAGGCCCGAGCTGTCGACCTTGGCCGCCATCTTGCTGGCGTAGATGAGCGGCGCGGGCTCGACGGCGAGCAGCCCGGCCGATGCCGCCGACTCTATCTCGCCCGGGGTCTTGCGCGAAACCCCGCCTTTGCCGCCCGCCACAAGCAGTCCAGACTCATGCTCGACGCCCTTGAGCCCATCTTTCAATGCGCCGCAGACGGTCGTTGTGACCCCTGAACTGTGCCAGTCGAAGCCGAGGACGCAGCCGAACGCCTGGAACCACGCCGGGTCGGACAAGCGCCGCAGCATCTCGTCGGGACCATACTGTCCGACGACCGCGAGTGTGATCTCGCGGGCTAAGAGCCGCATGCGCGAGAAGAGCCACGCGGGTGCCTTGCCCCCGTGGAGTGGCAGTGTGGCGGTGCCTGTTCTCATGCGGGCAAGCATAGACGCTCGACCGGACAGGAAACCGGCACACGGTCGGCGCAGTCTTCAAGGCGGCCGCGTCGTGAAAGTCATCGCGGCCCGGTGGGCGATCGGTGTCAGGGCGGTCCGACGGCGCCGGGCGCCGTGGCCACTACTTCTCGTAGCTGCCGAAGACCTTGGCCACCCAGCGATGGAACGCGTGGACCGACTTCACGGGCTCCGCATACATGAGCACGCACTTGCCCGACACGGTGGGCACAGCCTCTTTCTCACAGAGGGCGATCGCCTCGTCGGTTTGGCTTCCGGCCTGCAACCACAACCGTGGCATGCCGGCCTCGACGGCTTCGCGTACCGCATCGGCGCACTGATTCTTGGGGACGGCGATGATCGCACCCTCGACGTCGTTCTTGACGTCGGCCAGGCGGGCGGCCGGGACCGATCTGTCGAGGTAGACGACCGAGATCTCGTAGCCCTTCGGCTTGAGCTCCTGGTCGATCTGCCCACCCATGACCGCCGTTGACGGCGAAGGGCGGACCAGCGCCAGTTTGCGGTGCGACAAGAACTCGTCGATCAGTGGTCGGCTCGACATGGTGCAGCTCCTTACCTCGACGGCGTGTGAATCGATTTCGGTTCTGTGCTGCGCGCTCTCTTCACCTTTATACAGTCTCTCACGCTCCTCGCGAAGTTGCTCGGAGGTCGGGCGCGGCCGGGATGGGGGATATCCGCCCGCACTTGCACGCGCGACCGAGGCGCGGCACTATGTGCGAACACCAGCCGCATTCTGCCGGCCGCAAGCTTTCGCGACGGGCGGGAAGGCCTTCGAAGGAGGATGGATCCGTTGGCCAGACTCGATGGAAAAGTGGCAGTCGTGACCGGCGCGGGCTCGGGCATCGGGCTCGCCGCCACCCAGTTGTTCGCCCGCGAAGGAGCCAAGGTAGTCGCGATCGACGTGGAGCCCGACACGTTGCAGGCGGCCGTATCGGCACTCGAACTGGGGGCCTCAGTGCTCGTTTTCGCCGCCGATGTGACCGACGAGGTGGCCATCGGCCGCGCCATGGCCCGGGGAGCGCAGGCGTTCGGCGGCATAGACATCGTCATCCCCAATGCCGGCATTTTCGGAGTGCAGGCGCCTATCGAGAAGGTCGCACTCGAGAACTTCGACCGAGTCATGAAGGTGAATGTCGGGGGCGTGGTCGTCACTATCAAACACGCCGTGCCGTATCTGCGGCGGCGCGGCGGAGGCAGCATCATCATCACCTCCTCGGTGGGCGCCATCATCGGCAATCCGGAGGCGGTGGCCTATACGGCCAGCAAGCACGCGCTGAGTGGCGTCATGAAGGTGGCGGCTCGGGAGCTGGCGGCCGACAAGATCCGCGTCAACACCGTCAACCCGGGCCTGGTCGACACTCCCATGATGCGCCTGGTCGAGAAGGAGGTCGGGCTGGGTGATCCCGCGCGGGGTCGCGAAGCGCTCCAGGCTGCGACGTACTTCAGGCAGTTCGTGCAGCCCGAAGAGGTGGCCGAGCTGATGCTCTTCCTGGCGTCGGATGCCGGAAGGAACTGCACGGGAGGCATGTATCTGATCGACGGTGGCATGCAGTACGGGGCTCAGCCTGCCAACCCCAGCTGAACCTCGCCACCCTCAGGGAGTGGCCGGGTAGTATCCGGGAGCGGCCGCGTCGCGCAGCATGAGATGGAGCATGCGCAGGTGCGACGCCCGCGAGAACGTGCCTTCGCGAAGATCGGCGAGACAGTGCACGTCTTCGGCGAGGAACCAGCCGATGTACTCGTGCGCGAAGAGGAAGGGATCCATGTCGGCACGCAGACTGCCTTCGGCGATACCCTCGGCGGCTATCCCGGTTATCTTCTCCTGAAGGAGCAGGTTGTTCTCGGCGATGCTGCGGTGAAGAGGCCCTTCTCCCCGCGTCATCGTCAAGAACTGCAGGTATGGGCCGGTGAACCCGTCGAGATCGGCCGAGAGAGCGTCGAAGTGGCTCATCGCCAGTTCGTGCAATCGTTCGAGCACGCAGGGATTCGTCGATGAATCCAACCACGAGAAGATGCGGCCGTAGAGGTGCGAGCTCGCCTCCACGAGGATCTCGTCTTTGCTGCCGAAGTGCCGGTAGGCCGCCATCTCGGACAGTCCCACCGCCGCCGAGATCTTCGAAACGGTGGTCGCCTGGATGCCGAGCGATCCGATGAGACCGACCGCCGCCTCGACCAGCTGAATCCTTCGCTGCTCTCGCCCGAGCCTCTGACGCTTGGGCGGCTTCGGACACTCAGCAGTTGGGGAGGCCGAACCACTGTCCCCGATTCGGTCGTGCATGCCTTCTCCTTCGCCGTTGTGCGGAGGCTCCTTCGCGTATCCGGATTATAGAACGGGAGGAGTGGTTCCGCTGGCCGAACACGCGGCTTTGAAATAAGTGTGGACACACATACTTTATCGTAGTATGCTCGATCTCGTGAGCTTGTTTGCCACGGTGGAGGTCTTCATATGGCAGCTGGTCAGACGGTAGACAAGACGATGCTCCTCGATCTGTACCGCACGATGGTGCGCATCCGCAGCTTCGAGGAGACCGCGCACCGGGAGTTCCTCAAGGGCGCGATGCCGGGCTTTCTTCACCTGTACAGCGGCGAGGAGGCTATCGCGGTCGGGGTGATGTCGACCCTGCGACCCGAGGACTATCTCAGCACCCATCACCGCGGTCACGGCCACATGATCGCCAAGGGCGGCGACACCAAGCGCATGTTCGCCGAACTATTCGGCAAGGCCGACGGCTTCTGCAAGGGCAAGGGCGGGTCGATGCACATCGCCGACAGCTCGCTCAATATCCTTGGGGCGAACGGCATAGTCGGCGCGGCGGTGCACATCGGCACCGGGGCCGCGTTCGCCTGCAAGTACAAGAAGGATCATCAGCTGGGGGGAGACGGCATCGCCGTCGCCTTCCTCGGTGACGCCTCGACCAATCGGGGCACCTTCCACGAAGCCCTCAACCTCGCGGCTATTTGGGAGCTGCCGATTGTCTACGTCGTCGAGAACAACCTCTACGGCGTGGCCAACTGTCAGCGCGACTACATGAAGATCTGCGACGTGGCCGACAGGGCCGCCGGCTACGGCTTTACGGGCGTGGTCGTCGACGGCAACGACGTCCTCGCCGTGCGCGAAGCCTCGGCCGAGGCGGTCGAACGGGCGCGCACCGGCGGCGGACCGACTCTGGTCGAATGCAAGACCTGGCGGCATTGGGGCCACTTCATCGGTGACGCGGCCACGTATCGCGACCCGGCCGAGCACCAGGCCTGGCTCGACCGCGATCCCCTCAAGATCACCACGGCCGTACTTCGCGAGAACGGCTGGGCGACCCAGGACGATCTCGATCGCGTGCAGGCCGAGGCCGACGCTGAGATGCAGGCGGCGCTCGAATACGGCAAGAACAGCCCGTTCCCCGATCTGCGGGAGCTGACCACCGACGTGTTCGTCGACGCCGGCGCGACCCTCGCGGCAGAAAGGGGGCGGTAGTGGCCATCGTGACCATGAACTACGCTGAGGCCGTGGCCGACGCTCTCAAGCTCGAGATGCGGCGAGACCCGACCGTGTACGTGGCGGGCGAGGACGTGGGCAAGTTCGGCGGCAGTTTCGGCGTGACAGGCTACGGCGTCTTCGCCGAGTTCCCCGACAGGACGCTCGATACCCCGATCTCAGAGACGGCCATCATCGGCCACGCGGTCGGGGCGGCCATAGCGGGGCTGCGGCCGGCCGTGGAGATCCTCTTCATGGACTTTCTGCCCATCTGCATGGACGAGCTCTGCAATCAGGCCGCGAAGGTGCACTACC
>JAKAHF010000305.1 GCA_021815245.1 Actinomycetes bacterium | reverse complement strand
CGGCTCGACCGGCCCCGGTGGCCGGAACGTACAGAACCGCGGCAAGAGCAAGTTCAAGCGTGTCTCGTGGGACGAAGTCACCGATATCATCGCGGCCGAAGTGCGCCGCATCCACAAGGAATACGGTCCGCTGGCCATCCTCGCCCAGGGTGACGGCCACGGCGAGAACAAGACCATCCACACCCCGCATGGCCACCAGGCCCGCCTGCTCGACATGATGGGCGGTTTCACCCAGCAGGTGCGCAACCCCGACAGCTGGGAAGGCTGGTACTGGGGCGCCAAACACGTGTGGGGCCAGGGCTTCCAAGGCATGATGTCACCGGCAGCCAACCTGATCAAAGACATCTCCGAGAACTGCGACATGGTTCTCAAGTGGGGCTGCGACGAAGAGACGACGCCCTGGGGCTTCACCGGCTGCTACGCGAGCCGCATCTCGAACTTCTGGACCAAGGCCGGCATCAAACAGGTCTACATCTGCCCCGACCTCAACTACGCGAACGCGGTGCATGGCGACAAGTGGATCCCCATTCTGCCAAACACCGACGCCGCTCTCCAGCTCGCCATCATCTATGTGTGGCTGACTGAGGGCACGTGGAACAAGGAATACGTGGCGACACACGCGGTCGGTATGGACAAGGTGGCCGCCTACGTGCTGGGTGAGGACGAAGAGGCCACACCCAAGACGCCGGAGTGGGCGTCGAAGAAATGCGGCGTACCCGAGTGGACCATCAAAGCCCTTGCCCGGGAGTTCGCGAGCAAGACGACGTCCATCATCCACTACTTCGGCGGTTCGGCCTTCCGTGGCCCGTTCTCACATGAGCCCGGCCGCCTCGAGTGCATCCTCCTGGGCATGCAGGGCCTCGGCGGCCCCGGCGTGCATCAGGCCCAGATGACCTACTTCGGCATGCCGCGCGCCGAGGGTCTGGGCAGCGTGCGCTTCTTCAACCCCGATCTGCCCGAGCGTCTGACCAAGCCCTGCTGGACCACCGTCCACTCGTGGGGCCCGCAGCTCATCCCCAAGACGCTCATCCAGGACGCGATCCTCAAAGCCCCTCTGGTCTTCTACGGCGCCGGCGGCCAGGAGAGTCCGACCGAGGAACAGTTCGACCGCTACACCTACCCGATCGCCAAGGAGAAGGGCGGCGTGCCGATCCACATGATCTGGACCGACACCCCCTGCCGCATCACCTGCTGGAACCACGGCAACTGGACCATCGAGGCCTTCAAGGACGCGAGCATCGAGACGATCGTGGCGCAGCACCCGTGGATGGAGAACGAGTGCCTCTACGCCGACATCGTGCTGCCGGCCAACACCACCCTCGAGGTCGAGGACATCGTCACGACGGTGCGGCAGGGCCCGCATTTCGCGAGTGTGTCCATCCAGGAGCAGTCGATCCTGCCCATCGGTGAGTCGAAGAGCGACTACGAGATCGTGGCCGCCATCGCCGACAAGCTGGGCTACGGCGACGAGTTCACGGGCAACATGAGCACCTACGACCTGCAGAAGATCGTCTTCGACGCCATGAAGATGGACAAGCTGACCACGTGGGAGGACTTCTACGAGAAGAAGACCTACGTGTACAAGACGGCCACCGACTGGGAGCAGGACCCGCCCGGCTTCCGCAAGTTCTACGAGGATCCGAAGAACAACCCACTGCAGACCCCGAGCGGCCTGCTGGAGTTCTACTCAGAGCGACTCGCGCAGCACTTCCCCGACGACAAGGAACGCCCGCCGATGCCCAAGTGGGTCGAGAAGGGCATCACTCACGACGAAGCTCTCTCCAGCGAGCGCGCCTCGATGTTCCCGCTTCTCATCGTCAGCAACCATCCACGCTGGCGTACGCACGCCCAGGGTGACGACAACAGCTGGTGCCGTGAGACCCCGACCGGCAAGGTGCTCGGCTTCGACGGCTACAAGTACGAGCCCATCTGGATCAACCCTGTGGACGCTGCCGAGCGCGGCATCAAAGACGGCGACGTGGTCAAGGTCTTCAACGAGCGCGGCATCGTACTCGTGGGCGCCCGTGTGTGGGAGCGCATCATGCCCGGCGTGGTGTATGTCGACCACGGCGCACGGCACGACCCGCTCGTTCCCGGCAAGGTCGACCGCGGCGGCGCCATCAACACCATCACCCCCAACGGGCTCACCTCCAAGAACTGCTGCGGCCAGGCCACGAGCGGCTATCTGGTCGACGTGCAGAGGGTGCGCAACGAAGAGTGGGAAACGTGGCGCAGAGACTATCCCGAGGCGTTCGCAAGAGTCTACGATCCCGGGGCGGGCCTGAGATTCGACGCCTGGGTCGAGGGAGGCAATTGAGATGAAGGTATTCGTAGTCGACATCGCTGATTGCGTGGGCTGCTACGCGTGCCAGTTCGTCTGCAAGGACGAGCACGTCGGCAACGACTGGTCGCCCGTCGCCAAGCCCCAGCCCGACACCGGCCAGTTCTGGATGAGGCTCGATGAGTTCATCCGCGGCACCGTGCCCAAGGTCGAGATGCACTACGTCGCCACGCCGTGCATGCACTGTGACGAGGCCCCATGCATCGAGGCCTGCCCCGTCGAGGGCGTCATGTACAAGCGTGAGGACGGCCTGGTCGCCCTCGACGCCGAGAAGTGCACCGGCTGCCGCAAGTGCGTCGACGTATGCCCCTACGAACGCATCTACTTCAATGACGACCTCAATATCGCGCAGAAATGCACCGGTTGCGCGCACCTGCTCGACGGTGGTGAGTGGAAAGTGCCTCGCTGTGTCGACGCCTGTCCGACCGAAGCCATCAAGTTCGGTGAGGAGAGCGAATTCGCCGACCTCATCGCCAAGGCCGAGATCCTCCTGCCCGAGCAGGGGCTCAAGCCTCGCGTGTACTACCTGAACATGCCCAAGAAGTTCATCGGTGGCACAGTCTACGACCCGGTCGCCAAGGAAGTCGTGATCGGCGCGACCTGCACCTGCGCGGGCGCCGACGGCAAGAGCCTCACCGTGAAGACCGACGGCTTCGGCGACTTCTGGTTCCGCGGACTTGCCGCCGGGACCGAGTACAAGGTCACCATCTCCGCCCCGGGCTTCGCCGAGAAGGTATTCGACGCGGTGAGCACGGCCAAGGACGTCAACCTGGGTGATATCCCGTTGGCGAAGTAGGCCGGCCGGGCATCGAGTTACACAGCCTGCATGTAGAACACGAGGGGCCTCCGCCGAAACGGCGGAGGCCCCTTCTCTGTGCCCTGTGCGCGGCGCTCGCGATCGGCGCGCAGGCCGCCCTCAAAGGCTGGTGAGCCGCCTCGGCGCTTCGCGCCGAAGCCTTATCCGAGTGCTTCAGGAGGGATCTTGAGGTGCCGCGCCCACCAGCGTCCTCAGCCCGAGGGTCAGCTCTCTGAGCTGCGCCACCTCTCGCTCGACCTCACGGGTGCTGAGCACCGATTGCCTGCCGGCTTCGTTGATGTTGAAGATGGCCGAGCTGATCTGCTCCATGCCGACGAGTTGCTGCCTGCTGGTTGCGGCGATCTGCTCGGTCGCCTCGGCGGCGCTCGTGGCGGCCGCCACGCGGGAACCGATGTTCTCGATAGCAAAGCTGGCCTCGTTGCGCCCCGACTCGACCGTCTCGCGGCCCTGCTCGGCCGCATGCACCACCACCGCGCTCGCTTTCTGTATCTCGCTCAGCACGGCGCGCACCTGCGCCACCGCTTGCTTGGATTGCTCGGCCAGATTCTTGACCTCCTGAGCGACAACGGTGAAGCCCTTGCCGTAGTCGCCGGCCTTCGCGGCCTCGATGGAGGCGTTCACCGAGAGTAGGTTCGATTGTTCGGCAAGATCGTTCACCGTCGCGATAACGTCGCCGATGGACTGGGTCTGGTCGTTCAGTCTGTCGATCGCTTCGGCCACCTGATCCATGTCGGCCTGGATGCGTTCGAAGTGAGCATAGTTGCGATTGGCCGACAGCTCCCCATTCTTGGAGGTTTCGACGACCGTCTGCGAGAGCTCCGAGGCTTCGGACGCCTTCTCTTGGGCGAGAACCGCGGTCTGCTTGACCTCTTCGACCGTAGCCGTCGTTTCGTTGGTGGCGGCCGCCGTCTCTGCCGCCGACGCCGCGACCTGGGAGGCCACCGCGAGTATCTGGGTCGCGGCGGTTCCTACTCCGCCTACCGCCATGCGCAGACGCCTAGCGACAACCCGGGTGAGAACGCTCGTCGCGAACGAGCCAAGTACAAGCGCCACGAATATGACGCCCGACATCACCCCCACCATGACGGTCGCCCCGTTGGTCAGATCGTTCCTCGCGACGGTGGTCACTATCCCGACCGCCACGGCCGCGACCATGAGTACCAGCATCGCAGACAGC
>JAKAHF010000304.1 GCA_021815245.1 Actinomycetes bacterium | reverse complement strand
TCCGATAGTCTTACGTGGTCGATCTCCTGAGGATTGCCCTCCGAGCGGATCGCCGCCGCGAGCATGGAGCCGAGCTCGTGACCGCGACGGTCGGCGGCCAGACGCCGGATGGCTCTCTCGGGGATGTCGTGGTACGTCGACATCATCCCCGGTTCGAGTGACTCAGAAGTGCGCTCTATGAACGTCTTGAAGCACTCGGCCAGCAGATCCAGCTTGCCCGGAAAGTGGGTATAGAAGATCTGCGGGTTGATGCCAAGCTTCTGGATTATGGTGGAGACGTGGGTCTGTTTATAGCCCTTCTCCATGAACTCGTCTATCGCGGCGTCGATGATGGCGGTGTGAATGCGGTCGCTCTCCTGCGCGGCGAGATCGACCCCATGATCGCGCGCTTTGGCGACGTGATCGCCGATTGTCAACCTGATGTCGGAGAGCGACTTGCCCTCGCGTTTCAACTCGCCGATGCGTCGGATGAGCTCGACGTGACCGTCGGTGTACAGCGAGCGCCCGCCCGGCGTCTTCTGCGGCTCGGGTATCAGTCCCTGCCGAATGTAGAAGTAGAGCGTGCTGCGCGACACGCCCGTCTTGCGCTCGATCGCCGCGGTTGTCAGGGCTTTGCCTATTTCGATACTCCTGGGTTCGCTCGGTCTCTCTACGCAAAGCTAAACGCTAAGCTAGATGGTGAACTAGAGCCACCGAGAATACAAGTGGCCCGCCGGCCGCGTCCAACCGACCGCGACCGCGTCACCACGGCAGAGATGGCCCGGCATCGTAGCGGAGTCGCTCACTCGCTCACAGATTGCCGCCGAACTCGCTCGGGTCCGCATACCAGTAGCCATCGCGCTGCACCACCGTGATCACCACGGGCTCGTCCGCGTCGCGCACGTCCTCCATGGACGTCGAGCCATCGCTCTCAGTGATGGTCACGGTGCCTTGCGTCACGGTGACCGTGGCGTTGGCCTCGTCCTGGAACTCGACGTCGACCTCGATGCCCGAGAACTCGATCGACTCGTACGTGAACAGCGCCGAGCCCATGGCCGACGCAAGAGCCTCGACGTCCATTCCCTCGGCCATCTGCTCGAGCGTCACCGGATCGAAGAGCGCCATCAGGGCGACCAGGTCCTTGTCCTCCATAGCGCCGAAGAAGCGCATCACGACTTCCTGGGGCGTCTTTGCACCCTCGCCGCCGGCGATCGTGGATGTCGTGAAGAGCGTCGTGGTGGTGGCACCTGCGGCAGTGGTCGGCGGTCCCATGTCGGTGGTATCGGTGGTATCGGTGCCTCCGCCGTCGCCGACGCTGCCCAGCAACATGGAGCTCGGGTCGATGTACCAGGAGCCATCGCGTCTGATCAGATCAATCGTGGGAGGCTCATCGGCCTCGCTCACGTCCGAGACGTCCTCTTCACCGCTCTCGTCGGTGATGATCGCCTTGCCGGCGGTCAGGGTCACCGTGGCGCTGTCGTCACCGGTCGTGTCGACCTTCATCTTGATGCCCGAGAACCTGATGGAGGCAACCGATCCGTCGTCATAGAGACCTGAGAACATATCGGCCTTGGCCTCCTCGACGGATTGTCCGTCAAGCACATCCTGCAACGCCTCGGGGTCGAGCAGATCGAAGACCGCGTCGACGTCCTTGTCTTCGTACGCAGCCAGCAGTTTCTCGACCGCCTGCTCGGGGCTCGACGCCCCGCCGCCGCCGAAGATGTCGCCTCGAAAGACCACGAAGACAAGCACGCAGGCGACGACGACGACCAATGCCGACGCCAAACCGATCCAGAGCCCTTTGCGGCTGCGTCCGGGTGCGCCCGAAGGACCCTGCTGGTAGTACGTCCAACCCGGCATGTGTGCCTCGACAGGACGTGAGCCCGGCGGAGGAACCTGCTGCTCGGTTTGTGGCGCCCATTGGCGCTCCTGCGGCTGAGACGCCGGCGAAACGGCTGCGGGTTGGGCCTGCCACCGCTCGTCGGGCGGGGCGCCCGCGGCACCGGCCGTAGCTTCGGCGATCTCGCCCTCGACCCGCTGCCCACAGACAGCACAGAACCTCTGGCCCTCCGCGAGGGCATTTCCGCAATTGGCGCAAAAGGCCATCGCGGCCTCCTTTTCAGTCCGACGATCGAGCTCTCGAGCAGGGCGAGCTTACAGCATGTTCATGCCATACGGATCGAGGTACCACGACCCATCCCTCTTGACGAGGTCGAAGGTCACCGGCTCACCCGCGTCGGCAACATCCTCGGTCTCGGTATCTCCATCCTGGGTCATGGTGACCGAACCCGAGACGATCGTGACGACGGCGGTCGTATCGTCTATCTCGTCGGTACTCATCTCTATGTCGGAGAACTTGATCGACTCAGTGTCGAGAAGTCCCTCAGACAATGACTCCTTGAAGCTCTCCTCGTCCATGAAGCCCGTGATCTGGTCGAGTGCATCAGGGTCAAGCAGGTCGTAGACCGCGTCCACGTCGCGGTTCTCGATGGCGGTGAGCATGGCCCTGACGGTGCCCTCGGGAGACGACGACGCACCGCCGAAGATGTCGCCCTTGAATACCACGAAGACCAGCACACAGGCCACAGCGATGACGACCACGGCCGACGCGAGACCGATCCAGACCCCCTTACGGCTGCCCTTCGCGGGCTGGGCGCCCCAATTCTGTTGCGGGTATGCCTGGCCATAGACCGGCGCCTGCTGATACCCGGGGGGCGGAGCGTACCCGCCTTGTGGCGGCGCCATGGGTGGGCTCTGCTGTCCGTATGCCGGAGCCTGGGGAGCGCTCGGTGGCATCCCGGCAGCCGCCGGCGGTGCGCCGCCTACAGGCTGCCCGCACGACGGACAGAACCTCTGGCCCTCTCCGAGGGCATTGCCGCAGTTACCGCAAAACGCCATGTCGCTCTCCTTCCCTCGCTGCACCTCTTGCCCAACTACATGAACGCTTCCGCTACTTGGCCGAGAAGCTCCTGGACCCTTCCGTCATCGGTCTCTCGCGTACGACCGAGCAGACCGTCACGCCAACGCCGAGGCAGGGCGCTCTCGCCGTGCAGGGCTCCTATTGCAGCCCCGACGATAGCAGCCACGGTGTCGTTGTCATAGGTGTCATTGACAGCCCTGACGATCGCTTCCTCGGCGTCGGCGGCATGGCGAGCAAGGGTGAGCAGCGCGCAGGGCACCGTCTCGAGCAGATAGGCCCCCGAGAGCCGCGCGGCCGCGGTGTCGACGATGGCAAGTCCCGACTCCAGTGGCACGACGACCGCTTGTTCTACCATGTCGCAGAGGGTGCCCCGAAACACTCCGTCGGGAGCACACCCGACGTACTGCCGGCCCGTTTCCACGGCCCGCGCATACCCCAAGAACGTTCGCGGCCACCATTCGACCGCCGGGACTGTCCCCGCCGGCAGCGCGAGGATCTCCATGAGAAGTCCCACAAACCCGACGCTCGCCGCCACGGCAGCCTCATCGCGATGCGTCAGCGCGGTGGCGGCCACGGTGCTCCGCCAAAGTCCCTCGGTCATATCGCGCAGATGAGGCAGCACGATCGGGGCGATGCGCATCAGGGCGCCGTTGCCCGCGCTCGGTCTGCCTGCCTCCCACCAACGCCGTCCATCGAAGCGGTAGGCGAGAAGAAAGGCGGTGACCGTCCTGCCGATGCCGAAGATACGGTGCTGCCGCGTGAACGTGTCGGCGAGGTGCGCGGGGTCGAACCCACCCCGCGCAAGGAGCGACTCCACGGTCCAGAAGGCGAGCTGCGTGTCATCGGAGGGCAGGCCCACCGCCAGTCCGTCTTCACGCCGGTTGGGCAGGTAGTCGCGCAGATCTCCGCGCTCGTCCCCGTAGGTGCGGCCGTAGGCCTCGCGACGTTCGGCGGGAGTCATGCCCTCGCTGGTGTTGCCGAGCGCGTCGCCCAGCGCCAGGCCCAGCAACATGCCCCGCACGCGGTCGGAGGTAGAACGAGATGCCGGCGGCAGTGGCACCGTGGCGTCGAACCACGGCTGCAGGGCCCGCGACTCCTCGAGAGAATAGGCGTAGGAATACCTCTGAGGCATTGCCTCATCGTACAATGCCCGCGGCGCCGCAACCAGCCGGGGTCTGCCCACAACGGGACGCAAGGGGCGCCGCGTCCTCCGTCCGGAGCCCATGCTACTCTGTCGGCATGGACACACAGCCCATCTTCATCACCACAGAGGAGTATCAGGAGCGCCGCCAGCGAGTCCTCGAGGCTCTCGAAGGGGCGGTCGGCATCGTCTTCGCCGGCAACGAGACACCGTCGAGCTACCCCCTCGGTCGCTGGAAGACCGACCGCGACTTCTGGTACCTCACCGGTCTCGACTACGAGAGCGGGGCGGCGGTGCTT
>JAKAHF010000303.1 GCA_021815245.1 Actinomycetes bacterium | reverse complement strand
GATGGCGATCACGGACATCTCTACGCCCGAGATGATCATCTTGCGGCGAGTGATCAAGCCCAAGCTGATCGCCGTCTTCATCGGTGTGGTGACCATGGCGATCATCCTGATGGGCTACGTGTTCAATGCTGTGCTGTAGACGGGCGTGGGGCATCTGGCTAGTTGGCGATATCGCGGAGACAGCGCCGCGACACGGAGCGAGCGTCTCGAGCGTTGACGTCGGATAGAGGAGGAAGCTGATGAATGTGAAGGTTCTGGGGACTGGGTGCACCAACTGCGTGCGCTTGGAAGCTCTCGTACGTGAGGTCGCCGAACGCGGAGGCCTCGACGTCGAGGTGGAGAAAGTGACCGAGATCCCGGACATCATGGCGTACGGCGTCATGAGCACTCCGGGCCTGGTGATAGATGGCGAGTTGAAGAGCGCGGGTCGTATTCCCGCACGTCATGAGCTTCTCGAGTGGCTGAGTCGATGACACTGGGACAGTGAATACGTGGGCACCGCTCTGGTACGACGTTGGATCACTTCGGACGAACCACGACGACGTAGGCTAGACAGGACCTTCGCGCGGAACTCTCCGCGGAGCCTCACGCGGACGTCCCGCCCCCGGGGGACTTCCGCGAATTAGTATTGACCAGGACTTCTAAGCGGGCGAGGTCTACGAACAACCGACTACTTCGGAACTCGAAACGCAGAACTCTGGAACGACGGGTCCGGCTCTGACAAAGGTTTGGTCTCCTAAGCGACTGATCCAAGCCTGTTTGTCTTGTTCACGTCTCGGCGCACGAAGAAGACAAACTCGGTGTAGCGAAGTGAGCGCAGATTGACACCTCGAACTAAGCGGGTTTCAGGGCCCGATCGAGCTTCTGAGCGAGTTGGCGAATGGCCTCTTCGTCAAGTGCTCCCTTCCTATTGATTAACTTCGCTATGGGCCTTGCCGGGGTGATTAAGACCCCCAAGTGTTCGAACGGCTTGTTGGCGAGAAGCCTGGGATAAGCAGCCAAAGACCAGTCGTTGTCGATGAACACCATGGCGGCTCTGAGCGGTATGGAACGATCGCCGATGAGTTGGGCGACTGGGATGATCTGGTTGTAGATGCCCTCTACCTCTGACGTGCGGTCCCTACCGTTCACGAAGAGTCGGTACTCGCCGCTCAAGGGCGACTTGGCTTTGTACTCAACCTTTCCGCTCCAATTCTTGGCGTCGATAATCCATACTCCAGATGAAGCGACAACGAGGTGGTCGATGTTGTACTTGGTCTCCGGAATGACCCGATCAGTGAGAATCCTTGCCGTGAGTTCGGCAGCAAGGTGAGACACCTTGTGGCTAAAATCCCCTGTCGTGGGAGGACCTGGGTCCGGTCGTAGGCGGAGTGTCCGGGAGATGCGCTGCCCGGAGCACCCCGAGGTGCGCGTCAAGGCAGACGGCACCTACAAGGTGAAGGGCCAGGTGCGACAGCGCTACCGCTGTCGGCCTGAGGGCGAGAAGGCTCACACCTTCGCCGTCGTCATTCGCCGGGACAGCCACGCTTCGCCCAAGATGCTGTGGAGTCCTCCGCCACCTTGCGAGAGACACCCAGGCTCACACGTTGTGCGCAACGGCACCTACGGCAAGGGAAAGGCCACTCGCCGTCAGCGCTATCTCTGCCGGCCCTCCGATGGCTCGCCTTCGCACGCCTTCACCCCACCCCTGCCTCGAGACCACGTCCATTCCGGCGTCGAGCAGTGCGACGTGTGCGAGGAGCTGCTTGGCACGCACAACGGCCAACCGGCCGTGGCACGCCGGCACACGTGGAGTGCGCGCATCGTGGCTCGCGGGCTCGAAAAGCTCGCGGGAGGCGACACGTACGCCGAGACCGGCAATTGGGCCATCAGCGTGACGGGCACGACCCGTACGCGCAGGTCCAAGCAAGCGACCACGGACACCGCCCCACCCGCAGAGGGCGCCAAGCGTGTCTCGCGTGCCTCTCGGGACAGTCGCGCGGCCTGGCACATCGCCGCGGACTGGGTCGAAGCCTTCGCACCCGTGCTCTACGACCCGTTGGACCGCCGGCTCCGCGAGGAGGCCTTGGCAGAGCGAGCGCGGCTCGACGCACTGCGGGCAGGGGGAGACAAGCTCGACCGACCCCAGGTGGTGCTCATCGACGACATTCCGGTGTGGGGCCGCGAGCCTGGGAAACCCGGTAGGCGAAGCCGGCAGACCGGCTACGCCATCTTGGTCGTAGCCGAACTCGTGTGGCCCGACCCCGCGCTCGTGCCTGACGCCGGGGCTGAAGACGCGGCGTGGTTCGAGGACGAGAACCAACCCAACTTGCGGCTTCGCCTCGTACGCGCGATGCCTAACGTGACGGCCACCTCGTGGCTCCTGGTGCTCGACGAGCTCGGCTACGTGCCTGACGTAGTCGTCACCGATGGCGCCAAAGGCGCGGACCTCGCGCTGCGAACCCTGTACGCCAACACCCCGACCACAGTTGTCCCCTCGATGTGGCACTTGCGCGAAACCATCAAGCGCGCCTTCGTCCAGGTTCCGGCAGCCTGGGCGCTGAACGACAAGGGAGAGCAAGACCTAATAGAGCCCCTGGGCAGTCACCTTCGTTCGCTGCGGCGCAGGTCGGTCGTTCAGATGTCCTCACGAGACTGGGCCAAGTGGTGGGACGACTTGGAGGCGATGGTGACGGCGCAGCACTATCCGGTTGAGAAGGTCCGCAAGTCGCGCTCCACGTGGGAGCCGGCTGTGGCGTCCGCTCTTAGTGTGATGCGTCAGTACCCAGAGATACACGTCTCCACTGGCGGACTCGAGAGCGTGATGCGAAGCCGCGTCAAGCCCATCCTCGAGAAGCGCGGCAATGCCTTCGCCAACATCGAGCGCACCAACCGACTCTTCGACCTCGTGGTGGTGCGCGCGCACGGCGGCTTCGAGGATCTCGGCGCCGTCGCCCGCGCACTGCGAGCCGATGCGGAGAGCGTCGCGGGATGGACGGTGCCCCTTCGCACCATCGCCGACCCGAGACCGAACAGGTCCTCATACTCCTCCCTGCGCGATGCCGTGCTCATCGACGACCTGGCGCGCGCACGCAAGCTGGTCCCGTGACCCCGCTCGACCCGTCACTCGCCGACCTATGGGCCGGGATGCGCTTGGTAGTGGTCGATGTGGAGACGACCCCGACACCCGGCGGTGGTCCGTGGCGGGTCGTCTCACTGGCGGCGGTCACGTGTCGCAACGGCGCTGTTCGCGGCTCCTGGCACACGCTCGTGAGTCCGGGCGTCCCCATCAGCGCCGCGAGCACTGCCATTCACGGCATCACCGACGACTTGGTGAAGGACGAGCCCACCTTCGCTGACGTTGCGGACCAAGTGCTGAGGGTCCTGGAAGAGCGTGACGACGAGCACCTGGTACTCGTGGCGCACAACGCCGTCTTCGATGTGTCCGTCCTGCGGTCAGAGCTCCAAGCGCTGGGGCGTGACCTGCCCAACGTCGCCGTCCTCGACACGATGGGCCGCCTCGCGCGCCTGGCTGAGGTCCGCCCTGCGAGCAAGAGCCTGGCGTCGCTGCTCAGCGCGCTCTCGCTCACCAACCCGCAGCCTCACCAGGCTCTGGCCGACGCGCAGAGCTGCGCTCTCGCAGCTCTCGACCTGCTCGAGCGGGCGGCTGCCGCGGGCCACGACGACCTGGCTCAACTGCTCCGGGACGTGAAGGCCAAGACCGCTCACGGCATCGCGCCGAACAGGCGCGCGCGGATGAACGCGGCACCCACACCGAGCTCGAACCTCAGCGCCAGTCACCTGGACGGCCATTCGAGCGTCCTCGGCCGCCGCCCCAGCAGCAAGCAGCGGTGGGAGTGGGCCCAGCAGGTGCGCGAGTGCGCACGGTTGCGCTGCGAGCACCTCGCCGACCGCGTCTCTCAGGCACACGCGCCGTCGAGCGTGCTGCGCGCAGAGCTCGAGGACCTGCTTGACGACATCGTTCGTGAGAAGGACGCCGCGGGAAGCGCGACGGTCCTGGGCGCCCTCCTGCCCCTGCTGGCCGAGATGTCTGACCCCACCAACACACGCAGTTCTCGACCGGCCGCGCTGGGCTGGGCGACGAAGTGGGGCGCGAGACTGTCCGGACTGGCTCGCTGCTCCGATTACGATGACCTCTGCCCGGCCTGTCGCTTGGGTGAGGCGTGCGCGCTCGACATCTGGCCCGAGGTCCTCGCTCCACTCGCCCTGGGCGACCCCGAGAAGTCCGCGACGGGTTTGCTCAGGACTGAGGGACCGATGCGCGGCTCCGGTTTGTACGCGACGTGGCGTACCCGTAGGGTCGATGCTCGTCTGCGCGACGCCGCGATGTGGCTCGCCGTCGAGCACCTCAGGCTCTCAGGCAGTGAGGA
>JAKAHF010000302.1 GCA_021815245.1 Actinomycetes bacterium | reverse complement strand
TTGGATACGTAGGTCATCTTCGCGACCTCGGGAGCGGCGGAGAGTTGACTCCAGAGCGCGGAGGTCTGCTCCGCCGTGATGTCCACATCGAGGAAGACGGTGATGTCGGCGCCATCTATCAGCTCCTCACCGCCGCTGAGAAAGAGAATCGGCTGCCGCGGGGTCAGATGCTCGACCAGTTCGTAGACACCGAGCGAAACGGCGCCGAGAGCCACCACTACCGTGGCGCAAATGGAGACGAGCCGGAGTCGGGGGCGCGGCCGGGCGTCGCCCGGCCGCGCCCCGATCCGGCCGCGTATGGCGAGCCATGTCTCTGCGGGATCAACCCGAGGGGCGTTGTCCTCATACAATCTACGCATGTCGCGATCGTCGACTTCATTCATGGGTTCACCTCTCCACAACGTCTTTGAGCGCCAGTCGGGCCCGATGGAGGTGGCTGTTCACCGCGCCCTCCGAGATCCCCATGACTTCAGCGATCTGTGGAACCGAGAAGTCTCCGAGGTAACGAAGGGCAGTCGCCTTCCGTTGCCTCAGGGGTAGTCCCCGCAGAACACCGACAAACTCGAGGTCGGGCTCCCATCCGTCCGGCGACTGCTGCTCCGGCAGACGGTGCCCGAGCCGCTCGACCAGTCGGGTTGCACGGGCCAGAACCCTTCGGTGATCGGCCGCCCGGTTGAGCGCGACTCGATAGACCCAGGCCCGGGGGTTCGGATGACGCGAGACCTGCGCCCAGTGCCGGCACAATTGCACGAACGTGTCTTGAGCGATATCCGCGGCCGACTCTCGGTCGAGAACGATGAGCGTGAGGGTGCGAACGAGGGCAGGCGACGTCTCCCTCACGATGGCTTCGATCGTCGCAAGATCGGTCGGTCGCGGCGGCACGTCTCCCCCTTTCGCTACGCCGATCGCGGTTCGGGCCTCTGCTCATACAACGTCCGAAATGCGGCGAAACGGTTACGCGCAACGGCACGACCCGGCAGATCCCCCCTCCATGCCAGCGGCGTCGCTCCAGTGTGTCACAATTGATTGCTCAAATCGCAAAGGGAGACCACCGTGAAGAAGCCGGCATCGCTCAAAGAGACTCTCACCAAGAGCCCCGCAGCCTCCATGAACGTCAAGACCGCCGCCGTGCACGCGGGCACTCCCCCGAATGCGCTGACCGGTGCCGCGGCTCCCGATATCGTGATGTCGACGACCTTCGTCATCGACCCGACCATCGCCTTCTCGGCCGACGAGATGAACGACGAGACCCCCTTCGTCTACACGCGGTGGGGCAACCCCACTGTCGCGCAGCTGGAGCGCAAGCTGGCCGTGCTCGAAGGCGCCGAGGACTGCGTGGCGTTCGGTAGTGGCGTGGCCGCCATTGCCGGGCTCTTCCTGCACTGCCTGAAGTCCGGCGACCACCTGGTCATGAGCGACGTGACCTACGCCGCCGCCTCGGAGTTCGTCAATCAGAAGCTGCCGAACCTCGGCATCGAGGTCAGCCGCGTCGACGCCTCCGACGTGGAGAACGTCCGCGCCGCCCTCCGCAAGAACACCAAGCTGGTCTACCTCGAGACCCCGGTCAACCCGCTGCTCCGCCTGACCGACATCGCCGCGGTGGCCGAGGTGGCGCACAAGGCCGGCGCCGAGGTCGCCGTCGACTCCACCTTCGCGACCCCCATCGCGACCAAGCCCGTGGAGTTGGGCGCCGACTACGTCATCCAGTCGCTGACCAAGTACATCTGCGGTCACGGCGACGCCATCGGTGGCGCGGTCATCGGCCGCGCCGACGACATGAACAAACTGCGGGCCGTCGCGATCCACATGGGCGGCATCATGAGCCCGTTCAACGCGTGGCTCATCCTGCGCGGAGCGACCACTCTGCCCATCCGCATGGCCGCTCACCAGGAGAACGCTTTCGCGGTGGCGACCGCCCTCGAGGCCGACCCGAAGATCACCCGTGTAATGTACCCGGGCCTGAAATCACACCCGCAGTATGAACTCGCGGTGCGGCAGATGAAGAACTTCTCGGGCATGGTGACCTTCCAGGTGAAGGACGGACCTGCGGCGGCGCAGCTCTTCTCCGATCGACTGCAGATCATCCACTACGGCGTGTCGCTCGGGCATACCCGCAGCCTCATCGCCTTCCTGGGCACCGACGGGCTGCTGCGTTCGTCGTTCCACCTCACTCCTGAGCAGGAGAAGTCCTACCGGGTGTACGGTGGCGACGGTGTGTTCCGTTTCTCGGTAGGCCTCGAGGATCCGGCCGACATCGTGGCCGACATCCAGCAGGCGTTGGAGCCGCTGAAGTAGGTTCACATCCCGCGACGCGAGAGTGTAGAATTCAATCGATTGATTGATCGATTGAAGGAGTCTCCGTGTCCAGTGTTGTCTCCGCGACCGAGGCGAGGGTGCACTTCGGGGAGTTGATCCGCCGGGTGTCGCAGCAGCGCGAGACGGTCTACGTGGAACGTGGCGGCAAGCCGCAAGTGGTTCTGCTCGCCATCGCCGAATACGACCGGCTACTCTCTCAGGCCGATAGCAAGGGCTGGTTCGCGCGCGCTCAGGAGGCCCGGCGCACGGCGCTGGCCGAGATCGCGGAAGCGGGCCGAGTGAATCCCGAGGATCTCATCCGGCAAGCGCGAGACGAGCGTGATGAGCAGCTCAGCAGCCTGCGTTGACGCCAGCTTCGTGGCCCGCCTCTTCTTGGGGCCCGATGATGAGGTCTTCTGGAAGGTCCTCGAAAACTGGCAGGAAGGCGGCGGAAGCCTGCATGCTCCCAGCCTGCTGTGCTTCGAGTTGGCGAACGTCTTCCACCGATGTAGGCGCGCGGGCTACCTGAGCCAAGCTACGTCTGAGCTCGTTCTCGATGCGGCGCTCAATCTTCCGATCCGGATCGACACCGACACTTCGCTCCATCTGGCCGCCTTGCGCACGGCGGCAGCGTATGAGTCGGCCGCCACCTACGACGCCCACTACTTGGCTCTCGCCGCACGGCTGGGGGCCGAGCTGTGGACCGCCGACGCCAAGCTCGCTCAGAACGCCGCCGCGCGCGGAGTCGCAGCGAGACTCGTCGGCCGGGCGCCCGCCGAAGCGGGGCCTTGCTAGTCGCTCAGTTCCGCCAGCCGCAACTCGTAGAGCATCTGGGCCACCTCTCCCCGGGTCGCCGGCGCGGCAGGATTCCAGCCGGCACCTATGCCGGTCAGGTGAGCCAGCAGGCCGTTGTACTCGGCGACACGGAGATTCTCACCATGGGGAGGATCGACTCCCGCGAAGAGCGGCGACGTCCACCCGGCCGGGGGAGTCTCGAGTACGCCCGGCAGTAGCTTCTGAGCGGCCCGCACGATCATGCTCACGGCTTGGTCGCGCCTGATGGCGTTCCAGGGAGCGAACAACGTCTGCGCGGCGTTGGTGCCGTTCGTTATGCCCTGGTCGAAGGCGGCCTGCACCCAGCGGTGAGGATAGCCGTTCGCGTCGGCCGCGCCGAGATCGGTGAACCTTGTCACGGTCGAATTGCCCGGCACGATTCCAAGGGTGCCGAGCAGCATCTTGGCGAACTGTCCACGACGCACGGTGGCGTCGGGCCTGAAGGTGCCGTCGGGGAACCCGCCGACGATGCCGGCCGAAGCCAGGCTTTCGATGGCGATCAGGTATGGCGATGTCAAGATGTCGATGAAGGCAGCGCCATTGGCGTCGCCCGAAGGAAACGCCGACGTGAGAAGCGTGCCCTCATCGCCGGCGACCCAGACGGTGCCGCTACTGGCCACACCCCCGGTAACGGCTACGTCGCGCAAAGTGGTCTCTACGCCGGTAGTCTGCGCGACCCAGGACCGGCCGCCATCCGTAGTCTCGAGGATCGTGCCCTTCTCACCGACCGCCCACCCGGTAGTCGCGTCGGCGAAGGTCACTGCAAGAAGCGCTTCTGAGGTCGGCGTCGCTTGGCGCCACCACGTGCTGCCACCGTCGACCGTCACGAGAATGGTGCCCTCGTCGCCCACGGCCCAGCCCCGCTCCGGGTTGACGAACGCCACGTCGTGCAACGCCGGGCCCGTCAATGCGCCGGCCTGCCGCATCCAGGTGGCGCCACCGTCATGTGTCATGAGGATCAGCGGCGACCTCTCGGTGGTCCCGATGGATCCGACCGTCCAGCCGAAGATCCCGCCGGAAACGCAGACCCCCTCGAGCGACACGTTCGACAGGTCGGGCACGTCGGCCTCGAGCCAATCCTTGCCGTTCTGCGTGTAGACGATGCGAGGTTTGCTCACACCGATGAAGCCGACCCAGCTCCCAACCGCGACTCCATGGGTGGCGTCCACCATCGCCAGCGACGAATAGCCCCAGTTGTTGTCGCGCATCTCAAACGATCCCTCGGCCTGGAGCGACCACGTCG
>JAKAHF010000301.1 GCA_021815245.1 Actinomycetes bacterium | reverse complement strand
CGGTAGATCTCCGCGGGCTTCAGCTCAGACGGGGTGCTGACCATGCGGGCCTCCTCATGTCGCGTGACAAGCGGAACAAGCGCACGACCATACGCGCTGTCTGAAGGAAGTCTACCCAATCGGGAGGGGAAAACAACGTGGAATATGTCCGAGGGGGGACTTGAACCCCCATGAGTTATACACTCACTAGGCCCTCAACCTAGCGCGTCTGCCTATTCCGCCACTCGGACACGAGCGCGAGCAGCGGTGAGTATAGGCCGCGCCGGGGAGGGCGTCAACACCCTTCATACAAGGAGTCGCGTCGGAGAGACCGGAGGCTTGCGTGGGGCGAACAAGTGTTCTATACTGCCATCGACCGAACGAATGTTCACCCAAGGGGCTTTGACGATGGAGTTGCACGAGCGACAGCTGCGTATCCTCGAGGTCATAGAGGAAACCGTCAGACTGCAGGGCTATCCGCCGACGGTGCGAGAGATCGGCGCCGCGGTAGGCCTGTGTTCTCCTGCGTCCGTGCAGGGCCACCTCGCCACGCTCGAGGCGATGGGGTACATCAGGCGGGGCAGCTCGAAACGCCGGGCCCTCGAGTTGGTGCGACCGAGTGGGCCGCAGGGCGATGGCTCCGCTGTAAGGGGAGGCGCCGTTCCGCTCGTTGGCCGTGTGGCCGCCGGCCTGCCTCTCCTGGCCGACGAGAATCTCGAGGAGTTCATCGATATCCCGCGGTTCATGGGTGAAGACGGCTCATGCTTCGCGCTACGTGTGGCCGGCACGTCGATGATCAACGCCGGCATCCTCGACGGCGACATCGTGGTCGTGCGGCAGCAGGAGACTGCCGATGACGGCGATATCGTCGTCGCGCTGCTCCACGACGAGGCTACGTTGAAGCGCTTCTTCCGCGAGGCCGACAACGTGCGTCTCCAGCCTGAGAACGATGCGATGCAGCCCATCATCACGCGCGACCCCCGTATCGTCGGCAAAGTGACGGGTGTTCTGAGGAGGCTGTGATGTGCGCTCGGCAGTGCGATCTGGCCATCGCGAGCCTCGGCGAATACGTGGCGAGCCTCTCGGCCGGCGATTCCTGCCCGTGCTGCGGAGGCACGCTCAGCCGGAATACATCCGTTCGCGGCGCCGGTCTTCTCGGCTGTCCGGCCTGCGGATGTGAACTCGAAGAAGAAGACACGGGCGCCCAGTCCATGGCGAGGGGCGACCTCGTGCGCGCCGCGTAGCAGGCGTCGTCCCGTCGCGGTCGAGGAGGCTGCTGAACAACGAAGTCCCGGCCGTGACGCCTCGTGGACCAGTGGGCGGCCGATGCATGCGAAGCGCATCGAGTCGTATTCGCCGGCAAGAAAAGAAATGGCTCCTCGGGCAGGACTCGAACCTGCAACACCCTGATTAACAGTCAGGTGCTCTACCATTGAGCTACCGAGGAGCGTGGCAGTCGCGTAGTATAAGCAATAGTCCTGCCGGGTGCAATGCCGGAACCAGTCCCTTGCCGGAGGCTTCGATGACTGACCACGATTCACATTTGGAAGCTTTTAAGGCGTACGACGTACGCGGTCGTATTCCGGAGGAGTTGAACGCCCGGTTGGCCGAAATGATCGGGCGCGCATACGTAGAACTCATCCATCCCAGCCGCGTCGCGGTGGGGCATGACATCCGCCTGAGCGGCCCCGAACTCACCACCGCCCTGACCGAGGGACTGGTCGCGGAGGGCGTCGAAGTCGTGGACATCGGCATGGTCGGCACCGAAGAGGTCTACTACGCCACATTCGCTCTCGGGCTCGACGGCGGCATCATGGTCACGGCGAGTCACAACCCGCGCGACTACAACGGCTTGAAGTTCACGCGCGAGAAGGCCCGGCCCATCAGCGCCGACACGGGCCTGCTCGACATGGAGCAGTCGGTACTCGCCGCTCTGCGTTCTGAGGTGGACGGTGTGGCCCGGCAGCCCGGCCCGCGGAGCGGCCGCGGCTCCATCGAGCGTGCGGATACACGCGCCGATTATGTGAAGCATCTGCTCACCTACATCGACGCGGCGAAACTGCGGCCTCTCAAGATCGTCGTGAACGCCGGCAATGGGGGCGCCGGCATGATCATCGACCTACTCGAGTCGTCGCTGCCGTTCACGTTTGTCAAGGTTCACAACGACCCCGATGGGAATTTCCCCAACGGCGTGCCCAACCCCATGCTGACCGAGAACCGGGCTGCTACCAAGGATGCCGTGCTTGCGCACAAGGCCGATCTCGGCATCGCTTGGGACGGAGACTTCGACCGCTGCTTCTTCTTCGACGAGAAAGGCACGTTCATCGAGGGATACTACGTGGTGGGCCTGCTTGCCGAGCGGGCTCTGAAGCGCCATCCAGGGGGAAAGATCGTTCACGACCCACGCCTGGTGTGGAACACCGAAGAGGTCGTGCGGGCGGCGGGTGGCCAACCGGTGCTGTGCAAGAGCGGCCACGCCTTCATCAAAGAGAAGATGCGGGCGGTCGATGCGGCCTACGGCGGGGAGATGTCGGCCCATCACTACTTCAAGGAGTTCTCGTACTGCGACAGCGGCATGATCCCGTGGCTCCAGGTGGCTGAAGCCATGAGCGAATCGGGGCGGTCGCTCTCCGACATGGTCGAGGAGCGCATGGCTCGCTACCCCGTGAGCGGAGAGATCAACCTGACCTTGAGTGACGCCAAGCTCGGTCTTGAGCATGTGAGACGAGCCTACGAGAACGACGCGCTGTCGCTCGACGAGACCGACGGTCTCAGCTTCGAGTTCGAGCAATGGCGTTTCAACGTGCGCATGTCGAACACAGAACCTGTCGTGCGCGTGAACGTCGAGACCCGCGCCGACCGGAAGTTGCTCGAGCACAAGACGCAGGAGGTTCTCGAGGTGTTGAAGGCGGCCGCGCCGGGGGACCGCGAATGAGGATAGCGCTCGCGCAGATAGACCCGGTCGTCGGCGACCTCAAAGGCAACGCCGAGCTGGTGCTGAAGGGTTGCTCCGATGCTCATGCCGCGGGAGCCGATATCGTCGTCTTTCCGGAGTTGGCCATATCGGGCTACCCGCCTGAGGATCTGCTGCTCAAGGACTACTTCGTAGCCGAGTGCGCGGGGGTGGTACAGCACGTGGCGCGGTCGGCGCCTCCCATAGTCGCTCTCGTGGGGGCGCCCCTCTGGGAGGACGGCCGGCTCTTCAACGCCGCGGCGGTGATCGCCGGGGGACGAGTCGAGGGGTGGTACCGCAAGATACTGCTGCCCAACTACGCCGTGTTCGACGAGAAGCGCTACTTCAACCCGGGCGAGAAGGTTCTCGTGCTCGACCTTGAAGGCACGCGTCTCGGTGTGACCATCTGCGAAGACATCTGGGAGGAGGCGGGTCCCGTCGGCACCGCGGCGTTGTCGGGGGCTTCATCGGTCATCATCAACATGTCGATGTCGCCCTATCACACGGCCAAGGGTCGCGAACGCGAGCGCATGCTGGCCGACAGGGCTGTTTCGGTGGGAGCGTACGTGTGCTACGTCAACGGCATCGGTGGGCAGGACGAGTTGGTGTTCGACGGTCATAGCGTGGTCGTCGACCCCTCGGGGTGCCTCTTGGCGCGCGCCCGGCAGTTCGAGGAACAGCTACTGGTCGTCGACCTGCCGGTGACGTCGAGTCCGCTCGATGACTCGGTGCCGGGCAGGTGGCCGGTCGAGGTGCTCGATCTGCGGACTTCCACACGAGCCGGGGCCGGCGGAGTGATTCCCGTCGAAGGTTGTCTCATCAACGAGGCTCTCGCACCCGAGGCTGAGATCTACAGCGCCTTGTGCTTGGGCGTCCGCGACTATGCCAACAAGAATCGCTTCAAAGAGGTCGTCATCGGCATCAGTGGCGGCATCGATTCGGCCCTCACCGCCTGCATCGCTGCCGACGCGCTCGACCCGCGGAGAGTGCACACCGTATCGATGCCGTCTCGCTACTCCAGCGACGGCACCAAGGGCGACGCCCGTGAGACCGCTGAGCGGCTGGGCGTGCACTATCACGAGATACCGATCGAGTCGGTGTACAAGATGTACCTCGCCGAGTTGGCCGGGTACCTCGATCCTGCCAACCCCGGCATCACCGAACAGAACATCCAGGCGCGCATCAGGGGCAATCTGCTGATGGCGCTCTCGAACAAGTTCGGCTGGCTGGTTCTGACGACCGGCAACAAGAGCGAGACCGCCGTCGGCTACGCCACCCTCTACGGCGACATGGCCGGTGGCTTCGCGGTACTGAAGGACGTTCCCAAGACGCTGGTGTACCGGCTGGCCGAGTATCGCAACTCGCAAGGCCCCGGGGAGGGGCCGATCCCGCAGTCAACCATCGTGCGCGCTCCCTCGGCGGAACTCGCGGCCGACCAGACCGATCAGGACACG
>JAKAHF010000300.1 GCA_021815245.1 Actinomycetes bacterium | reverse complement strand
TCGCAACTTGGGCTCAGCCGGGGCGTCGCGCTTGTAGTAGGGCATGGCCGTCAGCGACTCGAGCGCGTGGCTGAACACATCGAGGCCGGTGCAGGCGACCGCCATCCTGGGCAGTGTGCGGGTGTTGTCCGGGTCGACGATGCCGAGCTTCGGCCGTAATGCGCGGTGGGCAATGCCCGTCTTCGCGTGCATTTCGGAGTAGTCGAAGATAGCCACGCCGGTCGTTTCGCTGCCGGTGCCCGCCGTAGTTGGGATGGCGACCAAGGGCTGCAGCGGCCCGGGCACGGGAGTGGCTTTGCCGATGGGAGCGTTGACGTACTCGAGGAAGTCGGCGGGATAGGTGGCATACAGGTTGGCGACCTTGCAGGTGTCGATGGTCGAGCCTCCGCCGACGGCCACGTAGCCGTCGAACTTGCCGGCAGTCGCGAACTCGATGGCTTCTTTGAACGAGACGTCGTTGGGCTCCACCCGCACGCGGTCGAACACGGCCGTGTCGATGCCTTCGTTCTTCAAAGACTCGAGCGTGATCGCCAGCGTCTCCGACTTGGCCACGACCGGGTCGGTCACCACCATGACTCTGCGCGCACCGAGGTCCTTCATGTCGGACCCGACTTCGCGCGTCGCGCCCTTGCCGAACTTGATGCTTGAGGCATCCATGCTGAACACGGTCTCGTGACTCATTGAACTCCTCCATCGAGCACTTCTCTGACTTTGGCGGCGAGGGAATCAGGCGTGAACGGCTTGGCCAGGAAATTCACTCCCTCGTCCAGGCGGCCGGCGTGAACGATCGCGTCGCGGGCATGGCCCGAAACGTAGAGTACAGGCAGATCGGGAACGCGGGCCGCGAAGGCTGCAGCGACTTCGTTGCCCTGCATGCCACCGGGTAGTATCACGTCCGACAGCAGGAGATCGGGGGGTAACTCCAGATCGTCCAGTAGTTCGAGGGCTTCGGGACCCGATCCCGCGACAAACACCTGGTACCCGAGACCACCCAGCACTCGGGCGACAAGTCTCCTCAGCGGGGCTTCGTCTTCGACCACCAGGATGGTCTCGTTGCCCCTGACACTGCGCGGCTGCTTCTTCACTCCCCCGTTTGTGACTTCGCGCACCTTGGCTTCGACCGTCGGCAGGTAGATCTTGAAAGTCGAGCCCTTGCCGATCTCGCTGTAGACATTGACGTAGCCGCCACTCTGATGAACGATGCCGTAGGTCAGCGAGAGACCCAGCCCCGAGCCCGACCCCGTGGGCTTGGTCGTGAAGAAGGGCTCGAACACGTGGCCCATCGTCTCGAGAGTCATGCCGATGCCTGTGTCGGAGAACGAGAGCAACAGGTAGTTGCCGGGACGCACATCGACGTAAGCCCGGCAGTACTCCTCGTCGAGTTCGACACTCCTTGTTTCGATAACGACCTGGCCCCCGTTCGGCATGGCGTCGCGCGCGTTGGCGGCGAGATGGCCGAGCACCTGCTCGAACTGCTGCACGTCGATCTCGACGAAGTCGGCCTGCGGCTGCAGCAGTACCACCACCTCGGTCTCGCTGCTCAAGGTCTCGCGTATGAGAGGAAGCGCATTGCTCACGACCTCATTGAGGGTCACCACTTCGGGCCTGAGGGGCTGCCGCCGTGAGAAGGCGAGGATCTGCTGGGTGAGGGCACTGGCACGCTCGGCAGCGGCCCTGATCTCCTCCGCGTCGCGGGCGACCGCGCCATGCACCTCCTCGTTGGCGAGGATCAGATTGCCGTAGCCGATGATGGCCGTGAGGAGGTTGCTGAAATCATGGGCTATGCCTCCGGCGATCTGACCGATGGCCTCCATGACTCGGGCCTGCTCCAGCTTCTCTTGGCTCACCTCGAGAAGCTCCTCGGTTCGTCTGCGTTCGGTGATGTCGCGGGCGAAGACGAGGTTGTATTCCTGACCGTTGTGGCAGATGTAGTTCGCGTTGACTTCGACCGGAAAATCCCGCCCATTCTTTGTGTGGTGCACTCCCTCATAGGTGAACGAACCGCGCTGCCTCACCATCTCCCAACTCGACCGCCAATCCCTGGAGAGAGTGCGATCGATGTCGAAGATCGTCATGTCAAGCAGCTCTTCGCGGGTGTAACCGAGCTGTCTGCAGGTCGAATCGCCCACGAACACGAACCGGCCGTCGGGGGTGGTCCAGAAGACTTCGTCGGTCGCATGATCCACCGAGAGCTGGGTGCGTCGGAGTGACTCCTCAGCAAGCTTTCTCTCGGTGATGTCGCGCGCGTGGACGAAGTTGTACTCCTTACCATCGTGCTCGATGAAGGTGATGTTCAGTTCGACCGGCATCCGCTCGCCGCCTTTGGTCAGATACTGGCCCTCACCTTGCCACGACTCGACTTCCTTCATGCGCTCCCATACTTTTTGCCACTCCTCGCCGGTCGGAGCGGTGGGACTCAAGTCGGCGATGGTCATCTTCAGGAATTCCGCACGCGAATACCCGAGCTGCTTCAGCGTCGAATCGCCGACGAAGGCGAATCTACCCTCGGAATCGAGCCAGAAGACCTGGTCGTTCGAGTGGTCGACCGAATAGAGAGCGAGACGCAACAGATCGTCGGCCTGGCTGAGACCGGTCACATCTTGCATGACCCCGCGAATGAGCGCGGGCCTGCCGGCGTCGTCGGGAATCGTCTCGAAGTGCGAGCGTACGGAGCGAGTCTCGCCATCATTCTGCCCGATGCACCGATAGACGACTTCGACGGTGCCCCCCTCGGCCGCCAACTTCCTGATGGCACCGAGCAGGTCCTCGGGATGCTCCAGAATGTCGGTGAGTTCCGAGGCGTCGAGCGGCATGTACGTAATCTTGGGGTCGAGTCCGTGAATACGCAAGGCCTCGGGCGAGAGCCACATGCTGCGCGCGGCGAGGTCGATCTCGCAGTTGCCGACATGTGCCACGGCCTGGGCTTGCAGCAAGCGCTCTTCGCTTTCGCGCAACACTTGCTGGGCCCTCATCTCCTCGGTGACATCTCTGAAGACCATGAACGCTCGGGGAAATCCCGACTCGTCGAGATAGGTCACCGACATGCACACTCCCGCAAACGTGGTTCGGTCCTTGCGGACAAACCTCAGTTCGTGGGTCTCTTGCCCGGCGACCGCTCGTATCCTCAGCCGCTCCTCGATGCCCGGCGTCTGCTCGATGATGCCGAGGTAGCCCATCAAACGGAGCTCCTCTTTGGTCATGCCCAGCATCGAGCACGCCGCTTTGTTGGCGTCCTGGATGGTGCCGTCAGGCGCGATGGTCAGAATGCCATCGAGGCTCAGCTCGAAGAGCGAGCGGAACTGCTTCTCCCGCTGACGGATCATCTTCTCAGCCTGCTCGCGACTCCCGACGTCACGGAGGCTCTCGATAGCGCAGCTCACCCGGCCTTCTGGGTCACGCAAGACGGTCGCCACAGCCCAAAGGTGACGGATGCGGCCGGGTCTATTGGAGAACTCGGCCTCGAACTCTCCCGACACCACGTCGCCCTCGCGGAGGTAGTTCACGGCGCCCGCCGACGCCGACGTCTCATCGTCGAAGAACGCGTCGAGCAGGCTGGCGCCCTGACGGCCCAGCAGCGCGCGGCTCACTTCACTGCTCGTCTTGCCTATCGCCTCAGCGGCCGGCAGACCGGTCAGCTCCTCAGCGGCTTTGTTCCAGGCGATGATACGGCGCTCGCTGTCGATAGCCTGGGTGGCATCGGGCAGAAAGGCCACGATCGTCGCGAGTTGAGCGAGGCTGCTCTCCACCGCCGCCTTCTCCACTTCGAGCAGCTCGGTGGCTCTGTTCGTGCCGAGGGAGACGAACACGATGAACCAGACCACTTCGAACATGACGACGAGGACGAAGAACGAGAAGTTGGCCCGGGTCAGCTCGACAAGCGGCAGCGGTGCCCCGGTAGCCCAGTAGATACTGAAGCCGACGAGCAGCGCGCACGACACCGCGGCCAAAGTGCCGTTCGACCAGTGCGCCCACGTGCCGGTGCGACGCGCGTTGTGATAGAAGGTCGCCGACATGCCGGCCAGCGGGAAGAGGAAGCTGACCGTGACCGTCTCGGTGCGACCCAGATCGCTGTCATGCACATACTGAAAGACCACGAGAAGCGCGGCCGCGACAACCGGAAGCGCGAAACTGCGGAAGTCCAGCCGCGGCCGGCCGAAGAAGCGTCGCAGTCCCTCGAGGCGCAGTACGGTCCCCAGGATCATGAAGACCGGGATGATGATCTTGACCGTGTATGCGGCCCAATGTTCCCGGTCGGCGAGGAGCACGCACGACGCCGCGAACAGAAGATTGCACACCGTCCAGAGTCCGAAACCGGGATATCCCCTTCGGGTCCCCCAGTAGACCGCCATGGCTACTCCGAGGACGAGGCTGACCGCCACCGCGCCGTC
>JAKAHF010000299.1 GCA_021815245.1 Actinomycetes bacterium | reverse complement strand
GCTCGTCGCTCGGCGTGAGCGACGACGCCGTCCTTGGGCGGTACGTCTACCTCGAAGACCACCTTGACCGCATGGAGACCTCAGCCGCCGAATTGGGACTGCCGTTCGACCGGGCGCGCCTGAGACAGCTCCTCATCGGGGAGAGTCGCCTGAACCCCGAAGCCCTCGTCGTGCGGGTCGACCTCGACCCCGATGGGCGGTTCAGCGTGTCTACGCGCGAAGCCCCGGCGCCGCCGCGCACCTCGGTCGGAGGCGAACCCAAGCCGGTCGCCCTCATGGTCTCTCCCTTTCGCACAGACCAAGCCGATCCGCTTTTGCGCCACAAGACGGCCGTGCGAGGGTTCTACAACCGCGAGTACCGGCGGGCGACGCACCAAGGCTTCTTCGATGCCCTGTTCCTCAACCGTCTCGACCGGGTGACCGAAGGCGCCATCACCAATGTCTTCGCTCGCTTCGGCGACCTCTGGCTCACGCCACCCGTCGACGACGGCCTTCTGCCCGGCATCTGGAGGTCCCACTTCATTGCGGAAACGGGGGCCGAGCAGCGCTCGCTCACCCTTGACCAGCTCGCTGGCGCCGACGAGATCGTGGTCGGCAACTCGGTTCGCGGCCCGGTGTCGATCGACCTGATCGTCGCCGACCCCGTGGTGTTCTAGCCCAGCCCGGACCACATGCCTTACAGTGAGTGGCCACGAGCTCCGGTGCCCGGCTCCGTGCCACTCGCCGCGCGGACGCCCGGCGGATCGGCTCGCGCCATCGGCGCTCGCCTGCCGCGCGCGGCGAAAGGCACTCCGCCCGACACCGGAGCTCGTGGTCGCTTTCTGTCAGGTTTGCACTCCGTGCTTCGCACGATTGTGTTATCGGTGAGGTCGACCCTGTCGCTTGCGCGGCTGGCGTCGCCTCGGCGACGCGCCTGCCTAGCCCAAGCGGCGGTACTTCTTCCAGGCACTGTCGTCGTTCTCGAGCCAGCCGGGCGCGGGCCGCGGTTTGAAGCGGCCGTAGAACAGCTTCTGGCCCCGGCTCATCCACCAACCCGCTTTGTGTTTGCGGGTCGCGACCTCGACCATCAGGCGGTGGAACCGGCTCTTCTCGTGATTCCACGGGCACGACGCCAGGCAGACGCCGCAATCGGTGCCGGTCTCGTTCCAGACGGTGAAGCAGGCCTCGGGGTTGATCGTCCACCGCTCGACGCCGCGCGTCACGTGACGCGGCCCCTGGCTGATAGCGCCGCTCGGACAGGTTTCGGCACATAGCTTGCAGTCTTCACAGAACTCAGCCACGCCGATATCACGCCGCCGGTCGTGCGCGAGCGGCAGGTCGGTGGTCACGGTCGCTAGTTTGAGAGCACTCCCCAGTTCCTTCGTGATCATCATGCCGTGCCGGCCCAGCTCACCCATGCCGGCCTCGATAGCGATCGGCACGGCAAGCACCTGGTAGTTCGACATGACGTTCGCCCGTGCCGGGTAGCCCAGCGAGCGGATGTAGCCGGCAAGGCTCACCGCGATCCCCGCCAACCGAGTGTAGACCCGCATGATCTCCGCCGCCTCGGCTATGACGGGGCCGGTGCGAAGCATGCCGGGCGAGATGCCCACGGCGACGCTGATGGCGTTCGGGTGAGGCACCGCGATGGGCTGGCCGAACGAGCGCTGGGGATCATGCCAGTCCTTGCCCACGTTCGCATAGACGTAGTCGGGGTTGAGCGGCCCCACGGCGACCAGGTCGGCGCCCAGATGCTTCGCGAAGCCCTTGACCTTCTCGGTCGCCCGCTCGGGCGTCAGTTGGACCCGCTGCGGCGCAACCGGGCCGTCGACCATGTGGCTCATGCCCAGTGCCGCGATCACCCCGATCTGGGGGCCGACGAACCCTCGGTCGGCGACCGGGCCGACGTTGCCCATGCCGGGTAGCGCTCTGATGGCATCGTCTTTGGCCTGCCACTCGGGATGCTGTCGGTAGAACTCCTCGTAGTCGGCAGTGCCGGGTTGCAGGGTGTTGCGGGCCTGTACGTTGTGTCGCTCGTCAAAACGTTCCATGCTTCCTCCGGTGCCGTCACCAGCGCGCGAAGAGAGACGTGACGTCGTCGCCCGCGCTGTTCGTGAATGTGAAACCCAGATCGGTCAGATCGGTGCCGACCGCCCCCTCCCTATCCAAGGAAAAGGCGACCGCGAAGTATGATCCCACGGGAGCACGGTGGACCGTCCGGCCCCCGACTTCGAGCGCCACCTCTTCGGCGCCCGCGTCGTTGCGCCCCCACACGTACAGCACGGGCTTCTCCGCCGTGCGCATGTCATAGGCCGTCAGCGACCACGCGTAACCGGACCCCACGACGGCAACGGCCTCGCTGCGGGCCGTCGGCGTGTACCGTCCGGGCAGGACTCTCCTGAATTCGGCGTCCCACATCGTCTCGGCGCCATCGGCTAGGGAGTGGGCGACGACAATCAGGTAGTCTCCCTCCTCGGCCCGCGCGACTTCCTGGCCGTCAGATCCTGAGACCAGCGCCGCCACCGCGTCTGGGCTGAGCGTGCCGTCGACCACTTTCAGGGCCATGACGCCCATCGTCAGCGCCACGACGATCATGAACGGCACGATCGCGATCAGTAGCGGCTCCCTGCGCGACCGCGAGGAGAGGGCTTCGTGCAGCCTTCGCCTCAGTTCCGGCTTGCGCACAAGAGCCCGCGCCGCTTGAAAGAGGCCAAGCCCGATCAGCGCCCCGACCACGTTGAAGATCACGTCGTCGGTGTCGGTCGAATGCGCCTGTGTCGGTATCTGCAGTATCTCGATCACGGCCGACAGCACCGCCGCCCGCCACGCGAGACTCCACACGCCCCGCAGCCGTTCGAACAGTACCGGCAGGAGAAGACCGATCGGTACGAAGAGCAAGACGTTGCCGCCGAGATTGGTGACGACCGTCTGTACGGTCGAGAACCGGATCATGTCGATGCTGCTCTTGAACGGGATCAAGCTGAAGCGCCCGTGCCAGTCGTAGAGGATGATGTGCATCGGGAAGAACACCACGAAGGCGACGGTGAGCGAGCAGACGAACAGCAGTACGACGACCAGCTCGTGCCAGAGGCGGATGCCGTGCCGCCGCCAGCAGAGGCCTCGCCACGCCGCGAACACGAGGGCGGCGGCGACTACCAGGTACCACCCGTTCAGGACGACCATGCTACAGGTAGACCCGATCCCCGCGGGCGCCGCCCGCCTCGCGCCCCATGGCTACGTTGTTGAGCGCGCGCACGTAGGCTTTGGCCGACGCCTCGAGCACGTCGATCGAAACAGCCTGGCCGGCGTAGCGCTTGCCGTCGACCTCCACGACCACGCGCACCTCACCCAGGGAATCCTTGCCCGACGTGATGGAGCGCACCGTGTAGTCCATCAACCTGCCGTTCACGCCCACCGCGTCGTCGATGGCGAGAAAGATCGACTCTATCGAGCCGCCGGTGAAGGCCTTGCCTGTCTTCTTCTCGCCCTTGGCCTGCAGCCCCACCTGGCTCGACGAGATGATGTCGGTGCCCGCTGAGGTGTAGACGTGGTCGAGCGAGTAGACGTCCTCGCGCTGGCGGATCTCCTCGCCCACGAGGGCTTCGAGGTCGGCAGTGGTGACTTCCTTCTTGCGGTCGGCGGTCTCCTTGAACCGCTTGAACACCTCGGCCAGCTCAGGCCCCTCCAGATGGATGCCCAGTTCGGCCAGGTGCGCCTGGAGAGCATGGCGCCCGGAGTGCTTGCCCAGCACGATGTCGCTCTCGGTCAGCCCGATGTCGCGGGCCTTCATGATCTCGTAGGTGGTCGGTTCCTTTAGAACGCCGTCCTGGTGGATGCCCGATTCGTGAGCGAACGCATTCTTGCCCACGATCGCCTTGTTCGCCTGGATGAGTTGGCCGGTGAAGCTCGATACCATGCGGCTGGTGCGGGCGATCTCGGTGGTGACGATGTTGCACGGACGCCGGACGATGTCCTTGCGGGTCACGAGAGCCATCGCCATCTCTTCGAGCGCGGCGTTGCCGGCCCGTTCGCCGATGCCGTTCACGGCCACCTCCACCTGGGTGGCGCCCACCTCGATGGCGGCAAGCGAGTTGGCCACAGCCACGCCCAGATCGTCGTGGCAGTGGGCGCTCAGAACCACCTCGCCCAGCCGCGGGATCTTGCCGTAGAGCTGCTCCATGAGGGCCGCATACTCGGTCGGAAGTGCGTAGCCCACGGTGTCGGGCACGTTGATCGTCGTCGCGCCGGCATCGATCGCGGTGGCCAGCACCTCGGCGAGGAAGTCGACGTCGGAGCGGGTGGCGTCCATGGCCGAGAACTCCACGTCGCCTGGGCACAGCGAGACGGACAGCTCGACCATGTCGCGGGTGATCTTGACGACCTCCTCGCGACCGACCCTCATCTGATGCTTC
>JAKAHF010000298.1 GCA_021815245.1 Actinomycetes bacterium | reverse complement strand
CCCAGTGGTAGATCTTCACGGCCGCCTTGGTGTAGACGCCAAGA
This sequence comes from Actinomycetes bacterium, assembly GCA_021815245.1. The sequence goes on along the minus strand of JAKAHF010000298.1, from coordinate 4,356 downwards.
CCTCCGAGAGGCACCACGTTGCCGCGGATGATGCCCCTGAGAGACGGGCCGGGCCCGTCGGCGCAGAACCACTCGCCCAGCGCCGCCAGAGAGCCCGTCTGGACGACATCCCCCTCGGGGGTGACCCACTCGAGGGCGAGTTGGTTGCGCTCGCTGATGCTGCAGGTGCCGCTCATATGGCCGATGCCCTCGTGCGCGGCCAGCGGCATGGCCGAGGTGATGCCTCCGGCCCCGTTGACGTTGCAGGTGAAGCCCCGTCTCATGAGCTCCGCTTGGAGCTGCGCGTGGATCACGTACGGCTCCACTACCGCGTACATGTTCTGCTCGTTGATCTCGATGACGCGGTTCATGCGCCGCAGGTCGAGCTTGATGCAGCCCGGGCCACCCGGATCACAGTACACGCCCCAGCCGGTGCTCGATGCCTTGAACTGCACGCCCAACGAGTTGCATAGCCTCACGATGGCCTGCACCTCTGCCGTCGTGGCCGGCATGAGGATGGCTTCGAAGCGGGGCTTGAAATCCTGAGCCATGGCCGCCTGGCCCGACCGCCACGCCCAAGCGTCGAGGTCGACCGGGTCGTCGGAGATGTTGGCGGATCCGACAACGGCCTCAAAGGCCTGATAGTGCTCTTTGCTGAGTGCCATATCTCGCAACCTCTCTACATCGCCATGTGCAAGATCTCGACGACGTCGTACACCTCGAGGGAGATCTGGCCCTCCGAGAGGCTACGGACGCAGTGCGGACAGGAGGTGACAAGAGCCCGCGCTCCCGTCGACTCCGCTTCGTGCAGCCTCTCCCCGGCGGTCCAGGTGGCGAACTCGGGATTCGTCTCCCCGACTCCCCCACCGGCTCCGCAGCACCACGCGTACTCCTTGATTCGGTGCATCTCGACGATTCTCACTCCCGGGATGCTTGCCAACAGGTCGCGCGGCGGATCGTAGACGCCGTTCGTTCCGCGGCGCAACACGCGCGGCGGGTCGTACACGCGGAAGTGCCGCTCACGCTGCACACCCTCCCATGCGATCCATGGCTCGGCCAGCCGACCGAGATGGCAGGGATCGTGGTAGGTCACCGTCAGGTCGACCCGTTTCTTGGGCGCCAGGGTGCCCTGCGCGACGAGCTCGGCCAGTTTCTCGACGACGTGGGAGACCTTCAGGCCCAGATCGACGCCGAGCTTGGGATAGAGCACCTTGAAGTACTGGTAGCAGTGGGCACAGCCGGTCACCAACTCCTCCGCGCCCGAAGCTTTCAGCCGAGCGGCGTAGAGACGAGCCTGCTCGATTGCCTCATCGCGATAACCCATCTCGTACGATCGGCCGCCGCAGCACATCTCTCCGGCCTTCGCGACGCCGACATCGAGGCCGGCTTTGAGCAGGAGCGCGACGGCCGTGTTGGCGACGCTCCCGGCCTCGACATCGGTGCTTGCCAGACAACCGGCGTGATAGACCACGGCGGCCTTGCCGACCGGATAGTCCCTCACATCGAGGCCTTTGTGCCAGTCGCTTCGCATGCCGAGCGATCCCATGGTGACGGGTGCCTGCTCCCGCATGCCTTGGACGAGTGCGTCCCAGGCGGGGACCGTCTGCCCGCTCCGCACGCACTCCTCACGGACGGCGTACAGGGGCTCGAGTACCTCCATCTCCATGCCGTATTTGCACGAGACGTCGCAGGCGCCGCACAGATGGCAGTTGTAGACCACCTCGGCGGTCTTGGGTGTGTACTCGACCCGGCCGCGTGTCAGGCCAAGCCCGAAACCCATGCGCCCGCCGCCGGAGTAGGAGTGAAAGTTGTAGTGGGAGACGCTGGGGCAGACATTCGAGTACTGCTGCCCGGTGATCTTCTCGAGCGGGATGAACTTGCAGGCCGAGCAACGGCAGCACGACTCCATGTCGGCCTGATGATCTTTGAGCGGCATTTCGTGGTCCTTCCGCTAGAAGCAGAGTTTGCCCGGATTGAGGATGCGCGCGGGATCGACGATCGCCTTGAACTTCTTCAAGGCCTCGACGCCGGCCGCATCCCGGTTCATGATCTGCCGTGCCGCCTCGCCGAACGGCCGGGAGAAGAACGCCCCGGCGTTCATGAGGGGCTGGATGGCTCCGGTGGCGAGCGCCTTCACGGCGCAGACCTCTGTCTCATCCTCCGGATCGAAGAACAGGCTGAACTCGACGTGGCAGCTGCTGCCCTGCACGACCGGCTGCAGATACGCGCCGATGCGTCCCACGGGGTATCCGGCCGCCTCGGCCAGACTCGACATCGTCGCCACCAACCCGGGGATATGCGCGTAGGTCGTCAGGAAGAAGATGTCCTGGCAACCGCCTTGCCGCCGAAGCTTCCAGTAGGGCTCACCCGAGGGCCGGCGGATGGTCTCGAGAAACTCGGCCGCTCCGACTCCTCCAAGAGTCTGCATGCCCTCGAGTGCCAGCCTCTGCAGCAGCTCCCGCGTGTCTTGGACGAGCCCGGCCATGCGCATGTCGGGCAGGTACTTGTATGCGCCGAGATTGAAGAACAGTATCCAGGACGGCAATCGCGCGGCAAGACGGGCCTGAGCCGCTTCGTCTTCGCCCACCAGCGCGGCGAAGTCAGACCTGTTGACGATCAGCAGCTCGTTGCCCAGTCGCAGCCGCAGAAGCCAATGAGCCGCTTCGAGCAACGCGGTCACGTCGCTCGAGCCGACGAAGTACGGCTGTTCCTTGTCGGGCATCAGTTCACACCGCACCGAGGCCCAGGTGACGATGCCCATGGTGCCTTGAGCACCCTGCAGCAAACGGTGGAGCGACATGGCCGACGGACCGGCGGCCTCCTTCTGACGCCCTCCCGCCGCGCGCTGCTCGGCGATATCGCCCGGGCCGGCGGCCGCGCCTGTGCGAAACATATCGCCGGTGCCGAAGACGACTTCCGTCGAACCGATTGGGTCGGAGATGTCCCAGTGGTAGTGCGGCATGATCACGGGCTCGCGGGAGAGCATGCTGCCTACCACCGACTTGCTCGCCCGCGGACGGAGCGGCATGTTCAGACGCAGCCCCTGTTCCGCCACCACGGGGATCAGCTCCCCGAAGGTCACCCCGGGCTCGACGACCGAGGCCACCCGTTCGTAGGGATCCACCAGGTCGACCTTCTTCATGCCGGCAAGGTCGACGATCACCGCGTCTCCCCGGGCCGGAACGGTGTCGCCGTAGAAGTGGGGGCCTCCGGAGCTGACCGGCACGAGCGGCGTGCCGGTCTCCCTGGCGAGGTTCACCAGCTTCTGGATGGTCTCCCTGCTCTCGGGTCTGACCACGAATCGCGGTCTCACCCTGCCGACGAAGCTTTCGTCGGCCGCGTAGCCATCGAGGACGGCGGGGTCACTGACGACGTTCCCTGCCCCCACGATCTCCGCTAGTGCACTCTCAGTCACCATCGTCACTACCTTCCTGAGATCGGTCGCTTCCTGCCGACACTATCACTACAAGAAATGGATATCAAGTCTTTGAGTGACAACGCACACAAGACACCTTGTCATGCGAAAAGAGCAGTGTGGGCTACCCGACCGGCGCGGGCTTCTCTTCGGCGCCGACGTCCTCGATCTCGAGCTGCGGCGGAAGTGGCGGCATCTGTGTGGCGAGCTTGGCGATGAGCTTCTCGTACTGTGCCAGACGCGAATCTATGTCGATCTCGCCTTTCATGGCCGCCTGGGCGGCAAGGTAGAGCCAGAGATGGGCACGGAGCAGATCCCTGCGGCTGTACTTGCGACGCGACGCGGCATTGAACACGGTCTGCTCGTAGGCCCCGAAGAGACTGAGGGCGATGAGCTCGTCGCGGATGGCCCGTTTCGCATCTTTGTGACCCGCCGTCGGCAGTTCTTTCATGATCCTGGCGACGGTGCCGGCCAGCCCGTTCTCGATTGACTTGCGAAGTTCGGCGTCCTCCTGGGTGCCCTCCACCCTGATGACCGCGAAGGCGGCCGTGCCGAGTTCGAAGACCCGAGAGTGGCTGAAGACCTCCCAGAGGATCCGTTCCGCCGGATCGTCGATCGAGGCGGTCTTTTCGTCTGCGTAGGACAGACTCCATTTCATGAGCACGCCGACACACTCGGCGAGCAGCTTGCGCTTGCTGGGAAAGTGGCTGTAGAAGAGCGTCGCGGTGATGCCCAGCTCGCGCATGATGTTGGTAACGAAGGTGTTCTTGTAGCCCTTGGACGTGAACTCGCGCGTGGCGAGCGCAAGGATACGGTTGTGCGTACGCTCGTACTCCTGCGCGACCAGGTCGACGGTGACCTCGTTGGCTTGGTCGATGCGGTGCTGGAGCTTGTCCTCGATCTCGGTGATCGAGAGACCAGACTGCTTGAGTTCGCCGATCTCGCGCAAGATCTCGACGTGT
>JAKAHF010000297.1 GCA_021815245.1 Actinomycetes bacterium | reverse complement strand
GGCGGCGAAGGCGGTCTCAGAGACCCTGAGGGAAGAGGAACGATCCCTCGCGGCCGCCGAGGAACGTGTGCGCGAGCGGGCCCAATCGGTTCCCGAGCCACTTCGCGAGGCCGGCGAGCTCGAGCGGACGATGCGAGAGGCACAGCATGCGAAGAAGACCCTTGATGAGGAGTTCGCGGCTGCCCAGCGGGCGCTCTACGAAGCGAGAGAGAGCCGCGCCCGGCTCGAAAGCGCCGCGACGTCGGCGGCGGAGGCTGAGAGAGGCGCGACACGCGAAGAAGCGGTCTCACTGGAGAGTCTGACCTCCGCTCTCACGCGCTACGGCTTCGACGGCGGGGAAGACTGGCGCGAGTCCCTCGTGCCCGAGGTCGAGCAGGCGAGGCTTCAAGCCGAACTTCAAGCGCATGGTGACGCTGTTCAGCAGGCGACGGGCAGATTGCACCAAGCTGAACTGGCCGCGGTCGGTCTTGCCGAACCGAGCGACATCGAGGCGCTTCGCGGTGCGGCCGAGGCGGCTCGGGCGGCGCACACGGCCGCCATATCGCGTCAGGCCGATGCACGGGGCGCCGTCGAGAGGCTTGCGAAGGTCGCGCAAAGCCTGGCTGATATCGACGCTCGATCGGAGCACGTGCGCCGGGCGTACGAGACAGTCGGCGTGCTGGCCGACGTCGCGGGTGGCGGCAACTCGAACAGGGTCTCGTTCCAACGGTGGGTGCTCGGTGTCTATCTCGACGAGGTGCTACTGGTCGCCAGTCGCAGGCTCTTCGCGATGAGCGATGGCCGCTACCAACTGCAACGCCAGCGCGACGTGGCCGGTCGGGGCAGGGCGTCGGGACTCGACCTGGCGGTCTTTGACGAGTACTCCGGCACGACGCGCCCGGCGGTCACGCTGTCGGGCGGCGAAAGCTTCTTGGCGGCGCTGGCCTTAGCGCTCGGCCTGGCCGAAACGGTGCAGGAACACGCGGCGGGTGTGCCACTCGAGACCATATTCGTCGACGAGGGCTTCGGCGCTCTCGACAGCGATTCGCTCGAGCTTGCCATCGATGCCCTCATGGATCTGCAGCAGGGCGGGAGGCTGGTCGGAGTGATCTCGCACGTTCCTGAACTGCGGCAGGTCATTCCCGCGCGACTCGAGGTCAGGGGTGGTTCGGGCGGCAGCTCCACCCGATTCGTGGTGCCATAGCCGCGAAGTGTCACGCCTTACCGCCGCTTTACCGAGGCTTCGGTAGAGTGCGGGCATAGAACTCGACAACATGCGCGGTCAACGTGGTCGCGCCGCTCTGTAAGGTGGATGACATGAAGAAGGCCGGACTTCTCTATGCCCTGATGGCTGTGGTCCTTGTCGCCGTGGTCGGCATCGGTGCCTACGTCGTCATCGACAGGCTCTCGGGCACGTCGGTGAGCGTGGCGGCGGTGCCGGCCACCGAGACGGTGGTCACCTCCACGGCCGGCACCTCGCAGAAGACCCCGGCGTACGACACCACCACGGCATACGCCAGCCAAGATCACACCGGCACGGCGTACACGGCAACAGACAATACCTACGAGAGCGACACCACATCGATCACGATATCGAAGGTGACGAGCGGTTCGGGCAATAGCACGATCACCTACTATGTGGCAGACGTGCGGCTCACGGCAGGTACGCTCCTACAGGCCGGGTTGGCCCGGGGCTTTCAGCAGGGCAACGTCGACTACACATCGGCGATAGCTGAGGACAACGGAGCCATCCTTGCCATCAACGGCGACTATTGCACGGCGCGCAACACCGGCATCATCATCCGCAACGGCGTCCTCTATCTCGACAACCCCACGCGCATGGGATTGGCTCTCTACAAAGACGGCACCGTAAAGGCCTACGATGAGCTGTCGGTCTCTGCCGAACAACTGCTTGCCGACGGCGTATACAACACGTACTCGTTCGGGCCCGTTCTTCTCGACGGCGGTGTCATTCCCGATGGTCTCGATGAGACTGAGGTGGAGGACATCGGCGAAGAGCACACCATCCTCGGCAACCAGCCCCGCACGGGCGTCGGCATCATCGACGCCAACCACTATGTCTTCGTCGTTGTCGACGGGCGAAGCTCCGGCTACAGCCGCGGCATGAGTCTGAGCGAGTTGGCCCAGGTGTTTCAGGATCTCGGATGCACGACGGCATACAACCTCGATGGCGGCGGTTCGTCGGCCATGTACTTCATGGGCGAGCTCGTGAACAACCCGCTCGGCAAGGACAGGGAGCGGGGCATCAGCGACATCCTCTACGTCGGTTCCTGAAGCCGCGGGACCGCGGGGCTCGCCCACTCACGCGACGTTGCTGGGGGTTCGGAGGCTGGTGGCAGATCACCAGCAGGAGTCCTACCACCTACTCCCCCCACGCGGCATCTTGCGCAGTGGCCCCGCGGTTCACCGGGTGCGACGCAATGAAGTAGTTGGTAGAAACACTTACCCAATTGCCTCCTTCTTTTGTACACTGTCTTCCCAAGGGACCGTACGACAAGAAGGATGTCATGAGCTACTACGAGCATCTGCTTTCGCCGCTGCGCATCGGCAACGTCTTCGTGCGGAACCGAATGGTTGCGGCCAACGCTCTGCCCCACTTCTTGCAGGGTCCCGAGAGCTTCCCCGCCGAGCCGGTCATCGACCACGTCGCGGGTCTGGCGAGAAACGGCGCCGCCATCGTGACCTTCGCCGATTGGTTCGACCAACGGCAGCGGACCTTCTTCAATCCCGACGGCAAGCGTTTCCCGATGTACGACCCCAACGACCCCAGCGTCGAGAACTACCTGTCGCAGATGGCCGACGCCGTGCACTTCTATGGTTCCAAGTTGGCGCTCGCCGTCATGCACTTCGGGCCCAAGGGCTACGAGATCGTCGATACCCCGGCTGTGGAGGGCGATCTCGACATAGATATGACCGACATCGCGAGCATGTCGAAGCGGCTGTCGCAACTCTGGAAGGGCGACTTCGGGGCCGCCAAGCAGATCACCCCCGAGAAGATGGAAGAGATGGCTGAGGAGATCGCTCAGCGCTGCAAGTGGTATCAGAATCTGGGCTTCGACGCGGCCTCTCTGCACATGTCGTACCGCATGACTATGCCGGGCAAGTTCCTTTCGGCGATAACCAACACCCGCACCGACGAGTATGGCGGGAGCATGCAGAACCGAGCCCGATTCCCGCTCGCCATCTGCCGTCGCATCAAAGAGGTGTGCGGCGAGGATTTCCTTATCGAGGTGCAGATCAGCGGCGAAGAAGAGGGAGGCACGACCCTCGACGAGACCATCGAGTTCGCCAAGCTGAGCGAGGGCATCATCGACATCCTGCAGGTGCGTGCCGGCGACGCCGACCTGGGTCATCCGACCGGATGGAACTCCACTGCCGGTGAGCCACTCACCCTGCGCTACGCCGCGGCCATCAAGCAAAGCGGCGCCAAGGTCCTCGTGGAGCCGATCGGCGGGTTCCAAGACCCGGCCGCCAATGACGAGTACATCAGGACGGGCAAGGCCGATCTCATCGGCATGGCCCGGGCCTTCATATGCGATTTCGACTACTACCAGAAGATCGTCGAAGGCAGGGCTGAAGACGTCGTCCCCTGTATTCGGTGCAACAAATGCCACGTGCCGTCGCTGACCGGTCCTTGGGTGAGTGTCTGCTCGGTCAATCCGCGCATGGGTCTGGCCCACCGGCTGGACCGTCTTGTGCCGCCACCGGGCGCGAAGCTCAAGGTGGCTGTGGTCGGGGGCGGACCCGCAGGCATGGAGGCGGCCATTCTGGCCCGCGGACGTGGCCACGACGTCACCTTGCTCGAGAAGACCGACTATCTCGGCGGGCAGCTTCGCATCGCCGACGCCTCGCAGGCCAAGTGGCCACTCAAGGGGTTCAAGGACCACCTCGTGCGCCAGCTCTACAAATCGGGCGCCGAAGTGGTGCTCAACACCGCGGCGACCCCCGAACTCATCAAAGAGGGAGCATACGACGCCGTACTGGTGTGCGTGGGGGCGAAGCCCAAGCTCCCCGACATCCCCGGAGCGGGAGCCGCCTTCGTCCACACACCGGTGAGCGTCTACGGCGATCACGCCTCGCTCGGGAGGCGGGTGGCAGTGGTGGGTGGTTCGGAAACCGGCACCGAGACGGGCATGTACCTTGCCGAGCACGGCCACGACGTCATCGTGCTCACCCGGAACTCCCGGCTGGCATACGACGCTACGCCGATCCACTACGTGGAGATGGTGCGTCACGTCTGGGAGCGGCTCGAGGACTTCCACTACCTGACCGAGGTGAACACGACGGCGATCGCCGAGGGCGTCGTCACGTATGTCGACGCCGACGGGGTAAAGAAGACGATCGAAGTCGACGACGTCGTGTTCAGCGGCGGCATGGAGCCACGCTACGACGAAGCAATGGCGTT
>JAKAHF010000296.1 GCA_021815245.1 Actinomycetes bacterium | reverse complement strand
CTCTTTCTTGGTGAGTCCGCTGTGCTTGCAGACGTAGAAGCCGCAACTGGTGGTGATCGGCACCCGGGCCGGCTTCTTCAGCGTGAGGGCGTCGATGAGGAGCTGGCAGCGATCCTGATACTCCTTCTTCACGTCTTCACTAGCGAACTGCACGCCCGGCGCGCTCTTCCAGCGCTCGAACCTACGTTGCTGCCGTTCACGGGCAGTCAGTTTGTCCCAACCTTCGAACATAGGGTCGCGCCCTGCGTCAGCCATCTCGAATCCTCCCCGGAGCCTTTGGATACCCTGCGAAGCAAACTCCCGGCCTTGGGCCGGCTTGCTATCGAACCTCGTTCAGTTACGCGTATACGTTACACAGCGGAGAGCCGGGTGACTAGTCCTGCTCGCTACCAAAGGGCTTGACACCCTCGCGCTCGACCGATTCGGCTTTGTAGATCTTGCAGAGAAGGGCCCTGAGGGGCCACCCGCCCGTGATGGGATCGAACGTGTCGGGATCGTCGACGGGGGTCAACACGTTGCAGTTCGACTCCCAGAGCCCTCCCAGCCACGGCTCGCGTGGCGGCTGCTCGGGGAACCACCAGTGACTCTGTACGTTGACGACCCGAGGGTCGATCTCGTCGCTCACCAACGCACGCTGTTTGATGACACCCTTGCGCGTCTCGACGTACACCCAATCGCCGTCCTCGATGCCCAACTCGCGGGCGGTCTCTGTGTTGATGTCCATGACCGGGTCGGGATACTGCTCGCGGGTGCCGATGCCAAGCTGGCGGTTCTCCGAATGGAACATCGGCCTGAAGTTGCCGCCGGTTATCAGGACGTACGGATACTCGTCGAGGAGTTCCGGCGTGCGCACCGGGCTCTCGGGCGGCTCCTCGTAGTAGGGCAGCGGGTCGTAGCCCAGCTCCTTCAGAACGTTGGAGAAGAGTTCAGCCTTACCCGACGGGGTGGCGAAACCGGTCGGCTTGCCGGTGCGGGGGTTGATGGTCGCGTAGGTCCAGGGCTCGTCGCTCCGCACGAAGTACTCCTTCGTGGCGACCTCCTTGAAGCTCTTGCCGAGCGGGGCCAAACGGTAGTCGGCAAGATCTTCTTCGGTCTCCCAGGGGAAGTATTCGCCGAAGCCGAGGCGTTCGGCCAGGCCTTTCCACACGTGATAGTCGCCCCGGCGCTCGCCCCGCGGCGTGATGGCCGCCTCGGAGCAGGCGATGTTGGGGGCGAAGTCCTCGTGGGTGGCGCACATGGGTTTCTCGAACTTGCTGGCGATGGGGAGCACGTAGTCGGCCAGCATGGCGGTCGGAGTCATGAAGTGCTCCATGACCACGTGAAGCTCCAGATTGGGGCTCTTGAGCGCCTGGTAGATGGTCTTGACGTCGCCGCCGTTCAGGAGGACGTTGCTGCCCCAGGTGATCATGGCCGTCACCGGATAAGGATCCTTCTCGAGCACCGCCTTCCAGATGAGGGGCTGCACGGCGATGAAATTGTGGGCCGCCGTTGGGAAGGGCACCCCGTAGGTCTCTTCATGGTACTTGTACATGGCTTCGTACCCCGGCCAGCCCAGCAGCTTGAAGCGGTCGGATCCGAGTTGCTTCTTGCGCTGCTCGGGGCCGACCTTCTCGGGAAGGGCGAGCATCGAATCGCGCACGCCAAGCTTGCCGTCGATGATGGGGCCCGGCCCGACGATCACGTCTCCCCCACCGATGGCGAGGTTGCCGCTGAGCGCCCGCAGGCAGATGCGCGCCTGCTCGACACGCACCGAGTTGAGGCCGAACATGTCGGTGGCGCAGCCCCAGTGAAAGCCGGCCGGCCAGTTGGTGGCGTACATGCGGGCCGACGCGCGGATGACATCGGCCGGCACCCAGGTGATCTCGGCCACCCGTTCGGGTGTGTACTCGGCGACTCGCGCACGCAGCTCGTCGAAGCCGAAGGTCCACTGCTCGACGAAGTCCTTGTCGTACAGACCCTCCGCGATCATGACGTTCATCCAACCCAGAAAGAGCGCGGTGTCGGTGCCCGGTCGCAACTGAACCCAGATGTCGGCGAACCTCCCCGCCTCGGTCTTGCGTGGGTCGATGACGATGAGCTTGAGGTCACCCTGCGCGTGACGCTTCTTGAGCCGCTGAAAGTCGAGCGGCGCGGTGCCGCTCAAGTTGCAGCCGTCGATGACCAGGCACTTGAGATTAGGCAGCTTGGGCCGCGCGTTGCACATGCCGAGCAGCGCGTAGTTGAGCGCGACCGTGTTGCAGCGGCAGATGGTGCCGGCGCAGCCGATGTTGGTCGGATTCTCGAACAGGTTGAGGAAGCGGGTGCGGATGCCGTACATGTCGTTGCGGTAGGTGCCCTCGTGCACCGCCAAGGTCTCGGCTCCGAACCGCTTCTTGAGCGAAGCCAGCTTCGCGGCGATCTCGTCGAGCGCTTGATCCCAGGAGATGCGCTCCCACTGGTTCTCGCCTCGCTCCCCTTTCCGCTTGAGGGGATAGAGCAGCTGCTCGTCGTTGTAGACCCAGTTGACATGGTACGGCATGCGATCGCCGCATCCGTGATTCGGTGTTGGGTATTCCGGATTACCCCGCAAACGCACCAGTTTCCCGTCTTCGACGGTCGCGAGCAGCCCGCACTGATGGATGCAGCCGGGAGACGCCCAGCAGACGACCTTCTTCTCTTCTGTGCCCATACTCTAATCCTCCACTTCACGTGGAATGTTGGTGTCACGACCCCCGGCTTCTCTCGCCCCGGCATCGGGTAAACTGCGCCATATGGATGGTCGCGCCGACAGAACGGTGATCGTGGAGATCTTTCCTGCCTGGCGCGGGCCTACGACCGCTGTTCCGCTCACGCAAGATCTGACCCTCGACGAACTCCTCGTGCGCCTCGATATCCCGGGTGACACCGAGGCGGTCATGGTCAACGGGGAGTACACGAAACCCGACTACCGGCTGCAGCCGGGCGACCGAGTGGTGATCATCCCGTTCATGTCTGGCGGTTGAGGGCCGCGTCGCGCGGCCGGACCGTCCCGCGCTCACCCTGGCCGGCGACCCGCCGCCCGGAGCGATCGTCTGCCGACGGCCCGCCTTCACGCTCCTGTGTCCCTCTACGAGTCGGTCATCGGCCAATCGGCCACGTGTATCTGCTCGCTGTCGATGATCGGGCGCTGCCAGTCGCAGGTGCCGCGCAGCAACTCGCCCCCCACGTACAGAACGTACGTCGACTTGAGACCGTTGCCCTCAGCCACCAAGTCGTACAAGTTGGTGGTGCCGTCGGCGAGAGTGACCGCCCGAAAGATGTCTTCCACGGACACGACCGGTTTCTCGACTCTGATCTCGCGGGCTTTCCAGCCCGCGGCCTTGGCCACGTTGTTCGACATCATGTTGACTATGGCCCTCATGGTCACCGCCCTTCCTGATTCATGGCAAGGTCGCCAAGGCTGAGGTCCTTGTCGAGATCGACGGCCGTCATCTTGATCGAAGCGTAGCCCGCCTTCTCGATGGCGACGTCGTACACACCCTTCTCGAGGCCGTCCACCCAGAAGTCGCCGAACTCGTCGGTCAGCGCCTCGACCGGCCCGGCGTCGCCCGACCGCTGCAGGGTGACCGCCGCGCCCTCGACCACCTCGTCGGCGACCGGGTCGTAGACGGTGGCTCCGATGAAGGTCTTGGGCAGACCAATGTAGTAGACCCTGGGACGAACGGCTAGGTCAGGCCGGAGCGGCTGAGCCTTTGCGATGAGGTACTGCAGCTCGGCCTCTTCGCCGAAGGTGATGGCGCCCGTCGGGCAGGCCTCGGAGCACCGGGTCTGGGTCCATCCCTGGTCGAGCAGGTGGGCGCAGAAGGTGCACTTCTGGGCGATGCGCAGGTCTTCGTTGAAGAAGATCACGTCACCGTAGGGGCAGGCCCTCACACAGGAGTGATTGCCGCGGCACTTCTCGGGGTCGACGATGACAGCGCCATCGGAGCGCTTGTAGACCGCCCCCGAGGTGCAGGCCGTGATGCACGGCGCGTCGTCGCACTGCTGGCAGAGGTAGTGCTGATAGGCCACCTTGACCTTGGGCACCTGCCCGCGGACTTTGTCCTCCACCTTGTGCCAGAACTGGCCGGTCAGCGGTTGCGGCTTCGCGATGGGCGACCAATCGTTGCCACAGTGCTCGTCCTTGCAGGCGATCTGGCAGTTGTGACAGCCGTTGCACTTCGTGATGTCTATGACCATGACCTTGCCCATCACACACCTCCCTCCAGCACCCGCTCCAATCGGAGGCCGGCGTCGGCCTTGTAGGGTCGCTTGAATGCCTCCGGATACATTTTGCGCAGCCCCTCGAGGTCGGCGGCTTCAACCTCCGCCAAGAAGCCCGAGCAGACCATGCCGGCGGCGTTCTTCGAAGTGATGTTGTGGGGCGTGATGGTGTTGATCGCGCCGCCGCGG
>JAKAHF010000295.1 GCA_021815245.1 Actinomycetes bacterium | reverse complement strand
GGGGCGATCCCGGCACGAGGCAGAAAGAGATCCGAGCGACCGTGGCCCGTTTCCCGTATCTGGCCGAAGACCGCAACGAGCACGTAGACGTGAGCACGATTCCCTGCATCAAGGAGAGAATATGAGCTGGGGCGCCCCCGATCCGATGTTCGACAACTGGCACCAATTGGAGTGGCGAGAGCGACGCGAGCGTCGCTTCGACCGTTGGCTCTCGGCGCGAGGAGTGGAGTTCGTCGACGACTCGGTTCGACGTGACTACACCGCGAGGGTGCAGTGGCTGATCGATGCCATCACGCTCAAGAAGCCGGCGCGCGTGCCGGTTACCGCCAACGTCCAGTTCTTCTTGGCGCAGCACAGCGGGCTGACGAAGCAAGAGGCCATGTACGACCATCAGAAATCGGCCGCCGCTCTTGCCAAGTATCACGAGGACTTCCGCCCCGATTTCCAGTCGAAACCCGTCTCGCCGGCGAAAGTGTTCGAGTTGCTCGGCCTACAGTTCGTCGACTGGCCGGGTAGGGGCCTGCCGGCGGAGACACCGTGGCAGTATCTCGAGGCGGAGTACATGAGGGCCGACGAGTACGACTCCCTCATCGCCGACCCCGAAGGCCACTTCCGCCGGGCGCTCCTGCCCCGCTTCGGCTCGGCCTTCGCCCCGCTCGCGAGCCTACCGCCCTTCACCGACTTCATGGAAGCCGCGGCGATGCCGTACAACATGCTCGGGTTCGGCGCTCCCGGACTGGTCGAGGGGATGCAGCGGCTGACTGAAGTCGCGGGCGAGTGTTTCGCCTGGATGAAGGAGACGGGCGCCACCGCCGCCGATGCGGCGGGGCGCCTCGGCATCCCACCCGAGTGGAGCGCGTCGGGCAAGGCTCCCTATGACGTGCTCGCAGACACTCTGCGCGGCACCAAGGGCATCATGGTCGATCGCTTCCGTCAGCCGGAGAAGATCCTTGCGGCTGCCGAACGGTTCGTGCCTCTCATGATCGACTTCTGCGTGCGCCAGGCATCGTGGGCCGAGTCGCCGATAGTCATCTTTTGGTTGCACAAAGGCGCCGACGGTTTCATGTCGGAGGCCGACTACCGCGCCTTCTACTGGCCGACGCTCAAGGCCGTCATCAAAGGGCTCGTGGAACAGGGTCTGGTGCCGGCCCTGTTCGCCCAGGGTAGCTACGACAAGCGGCTGAGCATCGTCGCCGACGACGAGATTCCCGCCGGGAGCGTCATCTGGATGCTCGACCAGACCGACATGGTGGCCGCAAAGCGGGCGCTCGGCGGGTACGCGTGCATAGCGGGAAACGTGCCGACCGCACTGCTGGCCCTGGGCTCGGTGGCGGAAGTGGAGCGGTACGTCGCCGATTTGCTCGACGCCTGTGCCGCCGATGGTGGGTTCATTCTTCGCAACGGGGCTGCGCTCGACAATGCCAAGGCGGAGAACCTGCAGGCGATGTTGCGCATCGGCAGGGAGTGGCGCGGCTAGGAGCCGGTCGGAGAACCCCGCGCCCCCCGGTGCGCCGACCGGCACGAAGGCTACGATCGCGCGCCGGGGGCGCGGGTCATCGTCCAACTACCGGCCGGGCTGCACGGCCGGGTCGTCCAAGGCGGTCGTGGGTTTCTCGCGCAACGGCAGGAAGACCGTCGCCGCGGTGAAGATCAAGGCGCCCAGGCAGACCACACCCAGGGCGACGAGCCACTCCACCCAACTGGGGTAGTAGAACAGGTTCTGCGCGAACGAACTCGCTCCCGTTTCGGGCGCCGTACCCAGCGGGACCCCCGGGGGGTAGGGTACGGTGGCATAGGAGAGACCATTCAGCACGATGGTGAAGCGGTGCACGAATATGCCTACCACCGCCAACGTCGAGGCTGCTCCTATCCACGGGACGCGGCGGCGCGACGCCGGCATTACCAGTAGCGCGAACGGAATCACCAGTCCGGCTATCACTTCGAACCAGAAGAAGCCCGCGTAGCGGCCCGTCAGTATGCGAGCTACCGGATCGGCCTCGAAGCCGGCTCCGGGGTATGCGGCGGTCAGAGTCTCCGCGAAGACCAGGAATGCTTCGACAGCGATGAAGGTCGCGAGCAGTTTGCCAAGGTGAACGGCGAGGTCGTCGCCGAAGGAGACACGACCCATCCGCCGTGAGACGAGCGACAGTACGATCATCAGGCCCATGCCCGAGACGAGGGCTGAGGCGATGAACAGGGGCGCCATCACGGCCGTGTACCAGAACCCTCTTGAGATTTGCAGCCCGAAGATCCACGCGGTGATCGAATGAAGGAGGATGGCCGCGGGGAGACCGACAGCCGCGAGCACGGTCTTCGCCCGTTCGTCGCGTCGCGCCTCAGCGTCACTGGTGCCGGTGCCGAACGCGAGCCAGCTCCCCCGTGCCGCGTTGTCGGCCCGGGTGTACACCCAGACGTAGATCAGCGACACGATGAAGTAGATGGTGATGATCGTCACGTCCCAGATGAGGGGCGACCTGAAGTTGGGGTACCTGAATAGGTTCAACATGCGGTCGGGACGGCCGATGTCTGGTAGCAGCATGATCGCGGCCAGTATGACGGCGACCGTCGCTTCGACCACGGCCAGGCGGATGATCGGCTTGCGCCTGCCGATGCCGAAGATCTTGCCCGTGGACGTGATGATGAGCCCTCCGGCGGAGAGGCCGACGAAGAACATGAAGAGCGTTATGTAGAGGCCCCACATCGAGAGGTTGCGCATGTTGGTGACCTCTAGGCCACCGACCAGCTGGCGTATCCAGGCGCCCACTCCCACGAGAAGACCAGTGGTGACCAAGGTCAACCAGATGAGCATCCCTTTCGAGAGGCGACGGGCTGGGGGACGCCCGTCGCGCGCGGGCTCGGTCGTTGCTGCTTGCGTGCTCATGGCTCGAGTCCTCTCTTGCGACGAGGCGGTAGGTAGTAGACGCAGGGTTGAGTGCCCCGCTCTTCGAGCAGTTGATAGGCGCCTCGGTCGCGGATGAGGCGACTGACCGTGCTGTCGGGGTCGTTCAGGTCGCCGAAGATGCGTGCCTGACCCGGGCACGACCATACGCACGAGGGCACCTGTCCTTCGGCGAGCCTGTGGACGCAGAAGGTGCATTTCTCCATGGTCCCGATGGGCCGGGGCTCGACCATGCCGGTGTCGAAATCTACGGGCCGCTCAGCTTCGCCCCAGTTGAAGACCCGCACGCCGTATGGGCAGGCCACCAAGCAGTAGCGGCACCCGATGCAACGGGCGGGGTCCTGCATGACCAGCCCGTCGTCGCGAGAATAGGTAGCGCCAACAGGGCAGACCTTGGTGCAGGCCGGGTTCGCGCAATGCTGGCAGGCGAGCGGTAGCCAGTGCATCGCCGGTTGTCCGTGCTCCTGATAGGGGGTGTCGAGCGCATCGCCGATGGTATCGATGCGATTCCACCACATGCCGAGCGGCACGTCGTTCTCCGACTTGCATATCACGCAGCATGACCAGCACCCTATGCAACGCTCCTGATCGACGACCATGCCCCAGCGCGGCTGCGCCGAGACCGGGCCGATCTCGCCGTACGCGCGCGAAGCGGGCGGGAGGGCATCGATTGGAGACATCTTCTCAGCCATTGGTCACCTTCTTGAGTTCGCAGCGGCAGTCTTTCCAGCCGGTGGATGGAGCCCACATGTTCGGCACGTTGTGCACCTCGTGGATAGGGTTCACCTGCGAGGAAGTGAGCTCGTTGACCCCCTTGCCGCCCCCAAGCTGCCTGGTCCACCAGCCTTCGAACAAGGTTGCCGTTCCGGGACGGACCGCCTGCGTGAGATGAGCCCAGGCGCGCACGGCTCCCCGGCTGTTCTTCATCTCGACGAGGTCGCCCTCGGCCACGTCACGCTCGGCCGCCGTCTGCGGGTGCAGGAGAACCGGTGCCCGCCCCTTGGTGATCTCGTTCAACCACGCCAAGTTGGCGTAGCTCGAATGGATGCGCCACTTCGAGTGGGGCGAGAGCAGCGCGATGGGATACTCGGCCGGGTCGTGCACCTCCTCGTCATGGGGAGGCTTGTAGGTGGGCACCTGCTCTCCAAGGTCGAGGAAGCGCTCCTCCTCTTTGTAGAACTCGATGCGGCGCGTGGGGATGAAGGCTGCCGTGGCAGCGAGGGCGGCCGGCAGCGAGCGCGGAGGGAAGGGCAGCAGTTCGTTCACCTGCCGGACGAACGCCACGTCGGGGTCGGGCACCTTCAGTCGCACCGGGCCCGCCGTGTGCTGGTCGAGGGTGATGCCTTCAATGCCACGAAGCTCAATCGTTCGCGCCAGCGAATCCAGAACCTCGGCTTCTTCCGCACGGTGGAAGTCGACACCCGCCAGGGCTCGGCACCCGATCGCACCGTGATCAAGGTCAAGGTCGAGGAGCAGTCGACCGGCGACTTCACCTTCGGCGCCGGCTCCTCCACGGAT
>JAKAHF010000294.1 GCA_021815245.1 Actinomycetes bacterium | reverse complement strand
GCGACCGCCGCATCGCCTGGACCGGCGTCACTCCCGGCGGATTCTCCACCATCTACGTCTACGACATGATCCACCGCAAACACAGCACGATCCCGCAGCCCCTCCCGGGCAACTACTACAACCCCTCGAGCGACGGCCAGCTGGTCGTCTATCAGGGCGGCAGGTCGGGCGGCTACGAGGACATCTTCTTGTACGACCTCGACAACCAAGTCGTCAGGCAGTTGACCCACAATTCCGACCCGGGCGACGCCAACGACACCGATCCGCGCATCGACGGCAATCGCGTGGTCTGGCGCAAGGAGATGAACGGCGCCGGCGCCAAGCCGGGCATCTACCTGCTCGAGCTCAACAAGTCGAAGCCCACGTGCATCCTACAGGGCAGCGAATACAGCAAGCCCGACATCTACGGCGACTTCGTGGTCTGCGTCAAGCACGCGGCTACGGGCACGACCACCGAGATCGTCCTCTACAACATCGTGACGCAGCAGACGCTCTCCATCGCCCCCGCGGGCACAAACAACGACGATCCGCGCATCCACGGGTCGTTCATCGTCTGGTCTTCGGGCGAGCCCCCCACGGCCATCTACTATCCGTGGATGACCTATCAGATCATGGCCTACAACATCCTGACCGGCAAATCGGCCGCTCTCACCGACAACGAGTTCGGCAACGCGACTCCGGCGATCTACGGCTCGTTCGTAGCCTGGGAGCAGGAACTTGACAATGGCATCGGCGTCATGTACTTCGACGACGGTCGCGCGGGTGTGTTCAGCCGAGACGAGCCAGAGAACGTGCATGGACCCGATGTGGCCGAGGGCGGATACATCGTCTACTACGGCGGCACGAGGATGTACTACGCGTGGCCGGAGAAGTTCGGCTTCATAGACGCCCAGCCCGGCGACGACTACGCGACCGCGATCAACACCATCGCCGACAAGGGCATCATCCAAGGCTACGATGAGCAGGACAACCTGAAGCCGACATACTTCGGTACCTTCGATCCGGTGACCCGCCAGCAGTACGCCAAGATGATCCTCCTGAGCATGGCGGCCTGGGATCCTGTCGTCTACACGGCGAGCAAGCACGACACGATGACGTTCGCCGACGCCGCCTCCATCGAGCGCAAAGAGGATGATCTCTATCCCTACTACTACATCGCCAAGGCGGCGCGAACGGGCCTCACGTTCGGATATCCCGACGGGACCTTCAGGCCTCTGGGCAACATCACGCGCCAGCAGGTCATCAGCATGATCGTGCGGGCGGCGCGCGACAACTTCACCGCTCCCCCGGCGAACTGGGAAGGCGCGCTCAGCTACCTCGATCCGGAGCACGGAGAGCGGATCAGAGTGGCCGAGTACAACGGTCTGCTCGATGGCATCGTCGGCGGCACCCTCGGTGGGCTCTACGGATGGGACACCCGTGAGAATGCCACCCGCGGCGAGGTCGCCCAGATGCTCTACAACCTGCTCAAGATCCTGGGAGTGGTCACGCAGTAGAGAATCCCGGCTGGTCGGCCGTCAGTACCGCGGCTTCTCCAGTGACTCGCGATAGTACCGCTCGGCCCCCACTTCGCCGATGCGGTCGTTGATCGCCCGCCAGCGGACTCTGAGGTTCTCAGGATAATCGTTGCGGTCGCACGGATACTCGGCGCACTGCGCGCAGAAATCCACGCCCCGCTCGCTGAAACAGTCGCGTGCCGCGCAGAAGGGCAGTTTGCTGCCACCTTGGCGGCACCCTCGACAGGACGCGCTTCCCAGCAGCGTCAACACCTCAGCGAAATCTTCGTAGCGGGCGAGGCAAGGAAACCGATCTGCGACCCTGGGTGCCATGCACTCGAAGCCCCGAAGCGCTTCAACAAGGGCGGTCGCATGGTGACGCACTCGCCCCCCGTCGAACATGACGCATCGCTCGCAGTCGATGCCACAAGGCGCCAGTCGCTCAACGACCGTCTGGTAGTCGATCTCTCCGTCCATGCGAGGTCAACCGTTGGGAGGTTGATCGGTGGGAGGGTTCTGCGGCCACGATCCCGCGTACGGCGTGCCGGGCGCAGTCCAGGTGCCGTCTGTGGGCCCATAGCCGCCCGGCGGCACGGCGCTGCGACCCATCCGTTTGAGCCGCCGCCACTCCCATATGCTTGTGACCGTCGCGCCGAGGCCGAGGAGGAGGGCGAAGAACACCACCAACGCTCCAAAGAAGGGCACCCATCTGACGATGCAGAGAACCGCGACGCCAAGCACTGCGGCCCCTATCACCCGCCCGCGGGCCTCGCTCCTGCCTAGGATCAGTCTGCCGATGAGTGTTCCCACGCCGACGTATCCGAACAGCAGAGCGACCACGTTGGCGAGCCACCACGGCAACACGGCGAGTATCCCTATCAGGGTCACGATCAGGAGAACGGTCAGTATGGGCAGGAGGATGATCAGGCAGAGCGCTCCCCAACCGAGCGATGAGAACAGGTGCCGCCGTGCTCGTTCGCTGACAAACACAAGCTGTCGCGGGGCAACAGCGGCGATGAGAAGCGCCACCAGCAGGATGAACGCCGTCGAACCGATCCAGCCGACGATGGCGTTCCAATCGTTCCACGGGGTCACGATGGGGTCGACCACCATGGCTTCGATGGGGATCGAGCCACCCGCGCCGACGTCGACCACCTTGCCCATGACCGTGGCTCCGTCTTCGACGACGAGATCACCGAAGACCGATACGATCGCGGCGTCGTTGCCGGTATGGAACGCCTGCGAGCCGACTGTCGCGTCTGAAGCCACCACGAGGTCGCCACCGACCACGACCACGACATTCTGAACCACGCCGTGGATGAGCACGTCGCCACCCACCACGACCAGGTTCTCACGCACCTCGCCGACCCCGATCGTCACATCCTCGAAGACGACGACCTTCTGAGCGCCGCTTTCGTCGGCTGCGGCCGCGTGCGCGGCAGGCGCTACGGCCGCCGGTCCAAACAGCGTGACGAGCGCAAGTGCGGGCACCACCGCGAGAAGACCCGCGCGACCCCTCCGATGTGACCGGTCTTTCCTCCAGAACGTGAGCCTCATGGCGACCTCCTGCAGCCCGGGGCGGGCTTCCCCCGGGGCGAACCATGTCCATCTTTCACCTTCGAAGTGTAACCTAGTTCCTGATGCACCCGATACTGGCCAGGTTCACCATCGGTGGCGAAGAAGTCGTGCTGCGCGCCTACAGCACGTTCTACGCTCTAGCCTTCGTGGTCGCGCTCGCGCTTGCGACGGTGGTAGCCGCGCGCAGAGGTGAGCGCTGGACGCGCGCCCTGCTCGTCTTCGGCTCTTCGCTGATCATGGGCATCGTCGGCGCTCGCCTGCTCGATCTGGCGGTCAATTGGGGGTACTACTCCGAGGATTTCGGACGCGTCTACGCCCTCCACTTCGCCGGCTTCTCGCTCTACGGAGGACTTATCCTGGCCCCCATAGCCGGCTTCCTGCTTGCTCGAGCCGCGGGCGCCGACCTCTGGCGTCTGGCCGACAGCGCCCTGCCGTCGATGGTCGCCGGCATCGCTCTGATGCGCGTGGGCTGCTACTTGAACGGCTGCTGCTACGGCACGATCACCTCGCTGCCCTGGGGCGTCACCTTCCCTAGGGGCAGTTCCGCCTGGGCGCAGCAGATCCTTACCGGACAGACCAGTGTGCTGGCCTTCGGGGCCAGCCCGCGACCCGTGCATCCCACCGAGATCTACGAGATCATCGCAGCCTTCGCGTTCGCCCTGCTGGCCCTCTGGCTCCTTGTTCGCCACCGCTCGACGGCATCACGACGAACGCCCGACGGGGTTGCGGCTCTGGTCTTCGCTCTCGGTTTCACGCTCTTCAGACTGGCCGACGACTTCCTCAGGGCCGACCTTCCCACTTACAGCCGGCCCGACTGGTTCTATCCGCTGCTGTACGCACTCATCAGCGCGATCATCGCGGCGTTGATCGTCGTTCGCATGAGAAGAGTACGGCGGCCCTGACTACTCCTTGGCGATCGTGTCCTCGGCCTCAGGACCGACGAACGCCAGGTCTTTGCCGATCTCGAGACTGAGCGGCGTAGGCATGAACGAGCCGCGGCCGAAGACGCCGCCGGCGAGCTCATAGCCGAGAACGGCGCCGGTGCGCTCGTCGAACCGCACGTCGTCGATCTTGCCCAGTTCCTTGCCGGTGGTGGTCTGTAGGCGCAAGCCGCGTACGCGAAGATCCTTGTCGAGAACAGCCTTGATCTCGGAGGCCTCGTCGGCCTTGACGATGCTGGCGGCGGTAGCCAAGATCACGCTGTCGGGCCCGACTGCCTGCACTCCCGCCCAAGGAGCGACCTTGCTGCTGAACAGGCTCTCCGAGACCACAAAGCCCAGCAGCTGCCGGCCCGCGGCATCGAGAACGATGTCTTTGACCTTGCCGACGGTCTCGCCACCCTC
>JAKAHF010000293.1 GCA_021815245.1 Actinomycetes bacterium | reverse complement strand
GGCCGGTGGTGCCGGCCTTGAGCGACTCTTCGACGGTCATGCCGCGCTGCTCGGCCTGCTTGGCCACGCTGTCGTCACGGAAGTTGGTGTCGAAGCCCCCGGGGTTGATGGCGTTGACGTTGATCTTGTAGGGAGCAAGCTCGCGGGCAAGGGTCTTCATGAGACCGAGGAGGCCGTGCTTCGAGGCGGCGTACCCCGCGCCCCCGGGATAGGGCCCCACGCCCGCCATCGACGACACGAGCACGATCTTCTGACCGGCCGGATCGGCGATCATGTGCTTGGCCACCGCTTTCGAGACCAGGAAGGCGCCCGTGAGATTGATGTCGATGAGCATGCGCCAGGTGGCCTCGTCGAGATCGACCACCGGCACCGGCACGGGCCCGCGCACGCCCACGCAGTGCACGAGGATGTCGATCTTGCCGCATTCCTCGAGGGCCCAGGCAACCATGGCCTCCACGTCGGCGGCTTGGCTCACGTCGCAAGTCATGGCGATGCCCTTGCGGCCCACAGCCCTGATCTCCTCGACCACGCTTTCGAGCCCCTGCCAGTCGGCCTCGTCGGCCCAGATGCTCTTGGGCACGGCGAACTTGTCGGCGACCACCACGTCGGCTCCGTCCTTGGCGAGCTGCACGGCGATGGCCCGGCCCATGCTCTTCTTGGCGGCGGCGCCGGTGACGAGCGCCACCTTCCCAGCTAGTTCACTCATAGTAGCCCCCGGTCTTTGAGGTACTTCTCGATGTTGAATGTGGCCTGCTGCGACAGCACCGGCTGCCCCCCCGCCACGCAGAGGGTCTCGCCTGTGACGTAGTCGGAGAGTTCCGAAGAGAAGAAGAGGCAGGCACCGGCGATGTCCTTGGGCTGCCCCATCCTGCCCAGTGGCACCTCGTGCTTGGATACAGCGGCGAAGAAGGCCTCGCGCTCCGGACCGGCAGGCATGAGCGCATCCCAGAACGACGTCTCGATCGGCCCGGGCACGATGGTGTTGACGCAGATGTTGAGAGGCGCCAACTCGAACGCCAGGTTCAGATTGAGCCCCAGCAGGCCTGCTTTGGCGGCGTGGTAGTGCAATACCGACACGACCGGCGAGACCGCCCCCATCGACGCGATGAAGACGATCTTGCCGTATCTCTTCTCCTTCATGGTGGGAAGCACGGCCTCGGTGACGAGCCAGGTGCCCTTGAGGTTGATCGCAAGCACCCGGTCCCACTCCTGCTCGCTGATGGTGCCGCTCGCGCCGGCCCCGTGGGTGCCGGGGACGCCGCCCGCGCAGTTGATGAGGACGTCGATGGTGCCGAACCCGTCGAGTGTGCCTTTCACCATCTCGGCGATCTCGGCGCTCTTGGTGATGTCGGTCTTGAAGGCCAAGGCCTTGCCGCCCATCGCCTCTATCTCACCGACGACGCTCTTACAGCCTTCGTAGTCAATGTCGCAGGTGACGACTTTGGCGCCTTCCTCGGCGAACTTCAGGGCTATGCCTCTGCCCATGCCTTTTGCGCCACCGGTCACTATTGCTACTTTGTCCTTAAGCAACATACTTCAACTCCAGGTTGAGGGTTGGTCTGTGCGCAACTACTTGACCGCGTCTTCGAGCCCAAGTGCGACGAGCCTTTCTGGGGCGATCGCTCCGGTCTCTCTGTCGAAACCCATGGCGTCGTAGAACTGGCCCTTCAGGCCCTCCGAATCGATGGTCCTGCCCTGCAGCTTGCCGACAGGCAGCGGCGGATTACCTCTGGCCCGATCGGGCAACTGAAAATCGGTCGGCCTGAAGCCCTCGCGCAGGTTGAAGGCGTGCAGGAGGGTCGTGATGCGAAAGCCGGTCTCAGCGATCTCGGTGTAGTCGAGATCCCAGCCGGTGATGGCCTTCATGCAGCCGACGAAATCGAGCGGCATGCTGTCGATGCCGAAGAGGCAGACACCCGACGTGTTGACCCAGTGCTGCCACCCGGCGATAAGAGCGTGGTACTTGCCCTTGTCGGTCGGATCGTACGGATCGAGCTTGAACGGCACGCCGAGGCCGGCGTAGACGATCTCGTTCACGCCGCCGTGCTCGGCGAAAGCCGTGCCGCCTCGAGTGTGCCGCGCGGGCACCGCGTCGGATATGTAGGTCGCGCCCCATCCGGGGAAGCACCGCGGGTCGTGCATTGAGAGCATCTCGCCGCCCGTGTGCATGGCGAGCTTGATGGCTTCGCGGCCGATCTTCTCGGCCGCCCACTTGGCTCCGTCGGCCATGATGTCGCCGATGCCTTCGCGCAGGCACATCTTCTGAAGCAGGGCGACGTGAGCGTCGCTATTGCCCCAGGTGAGCTCGAGACCGTCGGTGTCGGCTTTGGTGAGGATGCCGTTCTCATAGCAGTCCACGGCGAAGGCCACTGTGGCTCCCGCCGAGATGGTGTCGAGCCCGTAGAGGTTGCAGAGCTCGTTCTCGTAGATGAGCGATTCCATGTTGTCGTTCAGACACATGGGACCAAAGGCGGCGAGCGTTTCGTACTCCGGCTTGTGCGAATCGGTGACCGGGTACTTGCCGCTTTCGACGGTCAGCTCACCGCCGCAGCCCACCGGGCAGCCGGTGCAGGCGTACTTCTTCGTGTGGTACTTCTCCATGCCGCCCCAAGCGACCGAATCCCACTTCGCCTCGGGGAAGTCGTCGACGTTGTTGCCCGACCAGTTCTTGATGGGCACATCGTGATCGGCCATGTGAAAGACCATGGCGCCGGGCGTGCCGCCGTGACTGAGGCCGAAGAACATGCCCGACGGATTCTCCTTTGTCTGCCGCATCATCTCGCGCATGAGGGCCTGGATGGCCGCCTTGTCGACGAGCCCAGGCTTGAGCGCTCCGACTGCGGCCACCGCCTTGAGGTTCTTGGATCCCATGACGGCGCCGAGACCGCAACGGGCGGCGGCGCGTCCCCGGTCGTTCATGACCGCGGCGATGCGCGCCATGCGCTCGCCGGCCGGACCGATCGTCGCCACTTTGACGCGTTGGTTGCCGAGTTCGGCGCGGATGAGGGCTTCGGTCTGCGTGGTGTCCTTGCCCCAGAGGCCGCGGGCATCACGCAACTCGACCTTGCCGTTGTCGAGCAAGAGGTAGACCGGATGCTCGGCCTTGCCCTCGAAGAAGACTATGTCGTAGCCGGCTCCTTTGAGATGGTTGGCGAAGTCGCCACCGCAGTTCGCGTCGCCCCAATAGCCGGTGAGCGGCGACTTGCCCATGGTCGAGAACCGGCAGCTGGAGTAGACACCAGACAGGGTCAGCGGTCCGGTGCCGATGCCGAAGATGTTGTCGGGTCCGAGCGGATCGGCGCCGGGCTTCATCCTCTGAAGAAGCGTGAGCGCGCCGATGCCGTAGCCACCCACGAACTTGCGGGCGACATCCTCCGAGAGATCCTCCTCATGGAAGGTGCTGTTCGTCAGGTCGACGAACAGCAGCTTCCCCATATAGCCATATTTGACCTTGTTGCTCGTGGTGAACCCCCCTAGACCGTCCGGGCCGTGCGCAGGCCGGTGCCGACCGCGTCGGCGATGAGTCCGGGCTCCTTGCAGTCACCAAGCGCGTAGAGCTCGGGTACCTTGCCTTCGAGGGCGGCCGCAAGATCGGGTTTGGCTGTCAGCGGCAGGGCCGAGACGTAGGTGTCGGCCTTGAGGGTGATCTTGATGCCATTCTGGCCTATCAGGCTGAGACCGTGGTCGTTGATCTCGACGAACTTCTTCACACCGGTGACCCTGCGGACGCCCTTCTTGTTGAACCAGATGTTCAGATAGCCGTATAGCGCCGGGATCATGCCCTCGCCGAGATGGTCGGCCTGCTCGACGATGGTCACGCAGCGACCCCGTTTGACCAGGAACTCGGCGAGTTCGCAGCCCTGCAAGGCTCCGCCGATGACGATCACGTTCTTGCCGATGCCCGGCATGTACATCTTGGTCAGTTTGCGCAGCGTGTAGGGAGTGAGGAACTTGGAGTAGAACTTCAGCTTGTTGTGCAGATCGCCGCCCGCGACCACGTCTTTGCGGTCGATGCCCTTGATGTCGGGTATGGTCTGCTGAGCGCCCGTCGCCACGTAGACCACATCGGGCTTCATGGCAAGAATGCTCTCCACCGTGGCCTCTTTGCCCAGTTCGATCTTGACTCTCTGCTTGCGGATCTGGTCGGAGAGGTACTTGACGATGAGGGTCACATCCTCGGGATGCGGTCCTTTCACCATGGCCGCGATCGGGAGGAGACCACCGAGGATGCTCTGCTTCTCAATAAGGGTGACATCGTGTCCGCGGATGGCCGAGACCCGCGCCGCTTCCATGCCCGAGGGGCCGCCGCCTATGACCACGACCTTCTTCTTCTTGTCGGCCGTCTCGACGGTGTTGACGGGCAGGCCCATGAGTGCGTTGATGCGGCAGCGCTTGGTGCCCAAACAATTCTCGCAACCGG